>DASRMJ010000139.1:0-2749 GCA_035647995.1 Thermoleophilia bacterium
CCGGCCCCAACGCCGCCGAAGCCGGCCCCGCCAGCCCCGCCGGCGCCGCGCAAGCCGACGCGGCCGCTGCCACCCATCTTGCCCCGCGCGTCAGGTCGTTCATGGAGCGGGTGACCGTGCCCACGGTGTCGTTCGTGGGCAAGAAGAAGTCGGGCAAGACCACCGTGCTCACCGGAGTGATCGCGGAACTGGTCCGGCGGGGTCGCCGGGTCGCGGTGCTGAAGCACGATCTCCACGGGTTCGACGTAGACATCCCGGGAACCGACTCCTACCGGCTCCGCGAAGCCGGGGCCATGGTGGCGGGGATCTCGTCACCGACGATGTACGCCCTTGTGCACAAGCCGCGCACGGAACCGAGTCTGGAAGGCCTGATCGCTCACATCGGGGAATCCGTCGACGTGGTCGTCACCGAAGGCTTCAAGAGAGAGGCCGCTCCCAAGATCGAGGTCTCCAGGCGCGAACGGAGCACCGCGCGCGTGTGTGGCGAGGAGGAGTTGATCGGGGTGGCGAGCGACCAGCGTTTCGCCGATGTCTCGGTGCCCCAGCTGGACCTGGACGACTTCGAGGGGTTGGCCGACCTCGTCGAGGCGCGCGTCATCAACGGGTGGCCGGGATGCCGGCGCGGCGACGGGACGGAGGGGCCGTGAGCGGACGGAAGGTCGACTATCTGCGCCTTTCGGTGACCGACCGGTGCAACTTCCGGTGTTCCTACTGCATGCCGGCCGAAGGGGTCGACTTCCGGCCTCACGAGGAGATCATGACCTATGAGGACATTGTCTTCTTCGTGCGCATCGCGGCCCGAGTGGGGATATCGAAGATACGGCTCACCGGGGGCGAACCGCTCGTCAGGAAGGGCCTGCCGTCACTCGTCTCGCAGTTGTCGGCCCTCGAGGGCGTCGACGACATCTCCCTCACCACCAACGGGGTGCTCCTGCCGAAGTTCGCCGCCGACTTGAAGGCGGCCGGCCTCCGTCGCGTGAACATCAGCATCGATTCTCTGGACCCGGACCGCTTTCGGTTGCTCACCAGGGGTGGGTCGCTGAACCTGGCCCTGGCCGGGGTCGAGGCGGCTTTCCGGCACCGGTTGGAACCGGTCAAGATTAACGTGGTCATGTTGCCCGAGGTGGTGGATGAGGTCGAGGCCTTCGCCGGACTCACTCGCGAGCGGCCCATGCACGTGCGCTTCATCGAATGGATGCCGGTGGGAGGTTGTGGGCCGCAGGGCGCGGGTGACTCCATCACCAAGGACCAGCTGACGGCTGCGTTCGCCCATGTCGGGGAACTCGTGCCCGTGGCCTCTCCCGGGGGATCAGGGCCTGCCCGCTACTTCCGGCTTCCGGGGCACGCCGGCACCATCGGCTTCATTAGTTCCATGTCCGACCACTTCTGCGGCGACTGCAACCGCCTGCGTCTTACCGCCGACGGCAGGCTCAAGAGCTGCCTGTTCTCCGACGACGAGGTGGATGTGATGGCCGCGGTCCGAGCCCGCGACGAGCTGGGCACTCTGGCCGCTATCCACGCCTCCCTGGGAGGCAAGACCTTCGACAAGAACAGGGCCCTTCGGCCGAACGTCCGGGGCATGTCGCAGATTGGAGGGTGAGATGGACCAGCTACCCACCGCCGAAACGGGAGAGCCGCGTCTCACACACGTGGACGAGAGCGGCGCGGCCCGCATGGTCGATGTCGGAGACAAGGCCTCGACGGTGCGCTTCGCGCGCGCCGGCGCACGGGTGTGGATGGCGCCTCGGACCATGGCCCTACTCAAGCGGCAGGCTCTCCCTAAGGGCGACGTCCTCGCCGTGGCGCGCGTCGCCGGCATCATGGCCTGTAAGCGCACGGCGGAGCTGGTCCCGCTCTGCCATCCCTTGGTCCTCGACCATTCGGACATCGAATTCGAGGTGAGGGAACAGGAGTGCTGCGTGGAGATCGAATGTTCCACGCGCACGGAGGGCCGCACAGGAGTGGAGATGGAGGCGATCACGGGTGTGAGTGTGGCCGCAATCACCATTTACGATATGTGCAAAGCGGTAGACCGGGGGATGGTCATCGGAGATATCCGCCTGCTGGAAAAGACAGGCGGCAAGGAGGACTACGTGCGTAGCGAGCGGGAAGAGACAGAGGCCGGTTGTGCTGAGACGGTCGCTGGGCCGGGGCCGGCCGCGGCCGGCCCCGGCCCAGCGGCTGCCGGGCCTCTTGCGGCCGCGGCCGCCGACCTTCGCGACGAGGCCGCCAGCCCGGTGGAAGGCAGGGTCGTCTCGGTGAACACGAGTCCGGGCAAGGGAGAACGCAAGAAGGCGGCCGAGTCGGTGACCTTCGTCATCGACTACGGCATCGAAGGCGACGGCCACGCAGGTCCCTGGCACCGCCAGGTGAGTCTGTTGGCGCAGGAGTCCATCGAGACCATGGTGGCGAAAGGTCTCGACGTCGGTGCGGGCGATTTCGCCGAGAACATCACCACCGAGGGCATCGATCTCGTGGCCCTGCCTATCGGCACGCGTTTCGAGCTCGGATCGGCTCTGGTGGAGGTGACCCAGATAGGCAAGGTGTGCCACGACAGGTGCGCCATCTACTACCAGGCGGGTGACTGCGTGATGCCCAGGGAAGGCATCTTCGTGAAGGTCATCCAAGGCGGAACGGCTGCCAAGGGCGACAGGGTGTCGGTCGTCGGCAGCATCTTCGACGGGGAGGACGGCTCGGCATGAACCTTCCGGGTGTGGGCATTCGAGCGGCAGTGGTCACTGTGAGCGAC
>DASRMJ010000140.1:0-2102 GCA_035647995.1 Thermoleophilia bacterium
TGACCAGCCGGGCTGCAGGTGATCATACCGGCGGCCAGGCGCTCGGCACAGAGACCTTCCCACCCCAGCCCGAGTCGCTCGCTCCCATCCGGGCCGTGGTGGATAGGTGGGCTCGGGAGGTGGGGCTAGAAGAGGCACAAACCGAGGGCCTCACCCTGGCGGTATCCGAAGCCTGCGCCAACGCGATCGACCACCCCCGGGAGAAGGGCGATATCAGCCTGGGGGCCCGGCGCCACCCGGATCGCTTCACCATTGATGTCTCGCATCCAGGTGAGTTTCGAGTGAGGGGCAGCCAGGATAGACAGCATCGCGGGCTGGGCCTGCCCCTGATGATCGCCTTGGCGGATGAGGTCAGCTTCTCCTGCCTTCCAAAGGGCGGCACCCGCGTCTCCCTCTCGGTGCTGCTGAGGTAGAGGGTGGGGTGGCCTCCAGGCCGCTGGTGAATTCCTGGGACGCATCGGACGTCCGTCGCTCCCGCCATCCACGACCACCATGGCCTGATGGTGCCCATGCCGGCCCATGCAGCCCTGGGCGGACCGCGGCCCAGTTCTCCCCCTCACGCGCCCGGCATCCAGCGACTGGATTCGCGCCGACACCCTCTCCTGCAATAGAATAGGAATTCGTCTGCCCGACAACCGCTGAGGGAGAGCTCTTGAATCACAACGAGGCCGTCAGCTTCATCTGGTCCGTGGCCGACCTTCTGCGGGACTCCTTCAAGCGTGGCAAGTACCAAGACGTCATCCTGCCCCTGACGGTCCTCCGGCGCATCGACAGCGTCCTCGCTCCCACCAAGGAATCGGTGCTCGAGACCAACGCCAAGTACGGCGGGAAGCTCGACAACCTCGACCCGCTCCTCCGCAGAGCCTCCGGTTACGCCTTCTACAACACCAGTCGCTACGACTTCGACCGCCTGGTTGCCGACCCGCCCAACCTCGCCGCCAACCTGCGCAACTACATCGCCGGCTTCAGCCCCAACATGCGCGAGGTGATCGAGCGGTTCGACTTCGACAACACCATCAGCAAGCTGGTCGAGTCCGGCCTCCTCTACCTGGTCATGGAGCGCTTCAAGAATGTCGACCTGGGTCCGGCCTCGCTCGACAACCACGCCATGGGCACCGTGTTCGAGGAGCTCATCCGCAAGTTCAACGAAGCGCTCAACGAGAACCCGGGCGAGCACTTCACCCCACGGGACGTGGTCTCGCTGATGGTCGACCTCATGATCGCGGGCGATGAGGTCAAGCTCTCCGAGCCCGGTCGCCTGGTGAAGGTCTACGACCCCTGCTGTGGGTCCGGCGGCCTGCTCACCATCACCAAGGAACATATCCACGCTTCCATCGGCCCCGAGGTGGGCGTGGTGCTCTTCGGCCAGGAAGTGAACCCCGAGACCTTCGCCATCGCCAAGAGCGACATGTACATGAACGACCCCGCCGGCCGCGACGCCGACAACATCGCCTTCGGCACCGTTCTCGGCGACGACCGTCACGCCGGCTCCCACTTCGACTACGTCATCGCCAATCCCCCCTACGGCAAGGACTGGAAGCGAGACGAGGTCGCTGTGAAGGCAGAGTATGACCGTGGCTTCGCCGGTCGCTTCGGTCCCGGCCTGCCCTCCATCTCCGACGGACAGATGCTCTTCCTCGAGCACATGATCGCCCACATGCAGAAGCCCGCCGATGGCGGCTCGCGCATGGCCATCATAATGAACGGCTCGCCCCTCTTCACCGGGGATGCGGGCTCCGGCCCCTCGGAGATCCGGCGCTGGATCCTCGAGAACGATCTGCTCGAAGCCATCGTCGCTCTGCCCGAGCAGCTCTTCTACAACACCGGCATCGCCACCTACGTCTGGGTGGTCACCAACCGAAAGACCCCAGAGCGGAGCGGCAAAGTCCTCCTCGTGGATGCCACCTCCTTCTGGACCCCCATGCGCAAGAGTCTCGGGAACAAGCGCCGGGAGATTCCGGCCGAGAGACACGCGGAGATCCTCGGGCTGTTCGCGGCCTACGAGGAGGGCAAGCACTGCCGCATCTACCCGACCGCCCACTTCGGCTACCGGAAGATCACGGTCGAGCGCCCTCTGAGGCTGAACTTCCAGGCGTCACCCG
>DASRMJ010000141.1:0-2117 GCA_035647995.1 Thermoleophilia bacterium
GGGGCTGGGGCGGGCCGCCTGAGACCGCGTGCCCATGGGTCTGCCTCCGTGGGTGACGTAGGCGTGCTCCGAGGACAGAAAGAAGGAAGGCTGTGACCATCCGTTTGAAGCGGGCCTATGAAGCTCCGTCACCTGTCGACGGCGTGCGGATCCTGGTCGAGCGCTTGTGGCCGCGTGGGCTCAGTAAAGAGAAGGCCGACGTGGACGTCTGGCTCAAAGAGGTGGCTCCGAGCACCGAGCTGCGGCGCTGGTTCGGCCACGACGCCGCCAAGTGGGAGGAGTTCCGGCGCCGCTACCGTGATGAGCTGCGCGAGCGGCCCGAGGGGCTGGAACGACTGAGGAGCCTCGTCGCAGCGGGTCCCGTGACGTTCGCGTACGGGTCTCGCGACCAGGAGCACAACGCCGCCACGGTGCTCAAAGAGCTCCTCGAGCGCGAGAGCGCAGAGGAGCAGGCCGGGAAGGCCGCATGAGCGGCCGCTTGGCCCCGGACCCGACGAGATGGCGCAGAGCGTAATGAGGTTCGCGCTTCACCCCGACCACCGCTCCGGCTCGACACCACCGTCCTCGTGCCTCGGCGAAGCGCGGTGAACGCGGTCGTGCGCTGGGACGCGCCCGTGTATCTGCGCGTCCTCGTCGTGGACGGGTCGGCGATGGACGACGTGGGGGGAGCCAGCTGCATAGCGGCGCCACGATGGCAAGGCCGCGGTCGGCCGTGGATAGCTCGGTGCGACGTGCGGGAACAGGAACAAGAAAGCACGACGGCTGGCAGAGACCAGCCCTACGAAGGTGATCAGCATGCAGAAGTGGGAGTGCAAGGCATGCCCGTATGTGTACGACCCGGAGCTCGGCGACCCGGACAATGGGATCCCTCCCGGGACGCCCTTCGAGGACCTGCCTGATGATTGGCTTTGCCCGGAATGCGTCCTCGGAAAAGAGTTCTTCGAACCTTTCGAATAGCGCGCGGCGGTGCGTGCCGAGACGCGATGGTGAAGGGCCGGAGGGATGATCCTCGTGAGTGGCGCGCCGGGGAATGTGGGCACGGAGCTGGTCAAGCTCCTCTCGGCGCGCGGCCATCAGGTGCGCGTTCTGATCCGCAGGCCGGAATCGGCCGAGAGACTCCCGTTCTCGGGTGTGGAGACGGCGTTCGGTGACCTCACGGATCGCGAGTCGCTGGAGCGTTCCCTGGCCGGGGTGGACCGCGTCTTCGTCAACTCAGCGGTCGGGCCGGCCATCCTCGCGCAGAAGAACCTCATCGATGCCGCCGAGCAGGCCGGCGTGCGCCATATCGTCAAGCTCTCGTGGATCGGCGCCTCGGCGCATCTCGTCGCTGTGCCCTTCAGTCGCTGGCACGCCGAGGTGGAGAGCCATGTGAAGGCTTCCGGGGTCGCGTGCACCATCCTGCGGGCCAGTGCGTTCATGCAGAATTATCTCAACTACATCACCATGCCGCACGCAAACACCGTCTACGGTGCGGCTGGGGAGGGGAAAGCCAGCCTCGTCGATGCTCGCGACGTCGCGGCCGTGGCCGCCGGCGTCCTAGCGGAGGGCGGCCACGAAGGAAAGCTCTACGAGGTCACGGGGCCCGAGGCGCTCTCCAACGCCGCGGTGGCTGCGATCATCTCGAAGGTCACCGGCCGGCACGTCCGCTCGGTGAACGTGAGCCTGGATCAGCTGACCGACAACTACCTTCGCTTGGGCTGGCCGGACGCTTGGGCTCAGGAGCTCGTCGCCATCCAGGAGCTGAGGGCGGGAGGCCATCTCGCGACGGGGACCGACGTCGTCGAGCGGGTGGCCGGGAAGAAGGCGACGACCTTCGAGGAGTTCGTGCGCGAGTGTGTGGTGTCAAGCCCTTTGGAGACTTAGCCGCGAAATAGGTGTGGATCTCCGCGGTGCATCACGAACGGAATCCGTTGCCCCAGCGACTGGTGCGGCCTAACCTCGTTGAACGTCGTGAGGAAGTCCTCGATCTCCGCCGCAACAGTGGCCGCCGGCGCGGTTTCGCTCTGGACGCGGTCGCGTAGCTGACGAAGACCTGCGCCCGAGGGCGCGGCGGCACGGTGTCGGCGGCCGGCGAAGATGGCCTGTACAGGGCGCAGTTCCCCCGACGCCACACGTCA
>DASRMJ010000142.1:0-3604 GCA_035647995.1 Thermoleophilia bacterium
CCTACCTGGAGGAGCTGGCCGTGTCCACGGGCACGTGCGCTTTCGTGGCCGTCATCCGAGGGGCCGAGGTGTTCGTGGTGGCCAGCAGGGAAGCACCCGAGGGCATCGGCGTCTCCATCAGGGTGGGCTACCGCTTCCCGCTCACCTTCGGCTCCATCGGCAAAGCCATAGGCGCGTTCCTCCCCCCAGATGAGCTCGAGGACTTCCTCGCGCGGCAGACCCTCCACTTCCACGGCCAACCATCCGAGGCCACGCCGGTGGACCTGGATGAGGTTCGTGCCGACCTCGCCGAGGCGCGCGCCAAGGGCTACGGTGTCGACCTCGGCCGAGTGCAGGCCGGCGTGCACGCCGTCAGCGCGCCGCTGCTGGCCAGCCGCGAACCGCATCGGCCGCAGGGTGTGGTGACGCTCATCGGCACCTTCCCCGCGGAGGAGGCGGAAGCCCACGGGGAGCGCGTAGCGGCCAAGGCGCGCGAGATAAGCGCGCTGTTCGGGCCTCTGCTCGGGGGGTAGTTCCCAGCTGGTGGCGGCGACCTGAAGCCTCACTCGTCGGGGCTCTCATGTTTGTCGACGATCCGCTTCACATCGCGCTCGAAATCGCTCTCGTAGTCTCGATCCTGGATCACTCGGAATCTGGCGTACTCCTCCTCCGCCAGCCCTCGGGCTACCTCGTGTGAAACGCGGCCGGCATCGGTCAGGATCTCGTACTCGTTGAACTGCAGGAACGCGTCGAGCTTCTTGGCCCAATCGGCCATGCGCATAGGTATCTGGCGCGCGGCCTGGTTCTCGGCGTGGTCGAGAAACACCGACACGATCCGCTCCAGGGCCTTGATGCCGAAGCGCCGTCCCTGTTTGAGTCGCTCGTAGTCGAGCACGAACCCCTTGATGATGAACTCCCGCAGTGTCCTGGTGGCCCATATGCGGAATTGGGTCGCCTGACGACTGTTCACGCGGTAGCCCACGGCGATGATGGCATCGAGATTGTAGCGGTCAACTCCCGGGCTACGGTCCGCCCGCCCTCTTGCTGAACTGTTCGAATTCTTCGAATAGTTGCCCCTTCAACAAGTTCGGCGGACCGATATATCTCCTTCAGGTGGTAGTTGACGGTGTTTACCTCGACCCCGAAAAGCTCGGCCATGCGGCGCTGGCTGATCCAGAAGGTCTCATCCTCGAAGAACACTTCGACCCGAGCCACCCCGTCGGGCGACTCGAAGAGAATGATCTCGCCCTCGTGAGGTTGGAGGTTGTCGCCTTCGATGATCAGGTTCTCGGTGGCGTCGAAGTTGATGCTCTCCTCGGGGCAGGGGCGCAAAGTGGCCAGGCTGGGCGTGTACATGATGTCCCCCCCGCGATTCTCCTGACATGTCACCTGCGGGGCACCACTCAGATCAGAAGCGAGATCTGCCCGTCGATCGGCTGGTCGAGCACCCCGCGCACCTTGTCCAGAAGCCCGAGGCGCGTGAACGGCTTCTCCAGGAAGTTCACGCTCGCGTCTAGACGGCCGCCGTGCACGATGGCGTCGTGCGTGTAGCCGGACATGAAGAGAACGCGCGGGCGGACGCCCTGCTTTGCCGAGATGGTATCTGCGAGGACCTTGCCACTCATGCCGGGGAGCACGACGTCGGTCAGTAGCAGGTGGATCGTGCCCCCGTGCGCGTCGTACAGCTTGAGCGCCTCGGTGGGATCGCCCTCGTGAAGGACCGTGTAACCCGCGCCTTCTAGGACCCGCACGGCGAGGGCCCGCACCGCGGGCTCGTCCTCGACCACCAGGATGGTCTCGTGGCCGCCTACGGTCCGATCCTTCTGAGCCGGCCTACCCTCCGGGGCCCAATCGACCGGCCTGTCCACCACGGGAAAGTAGACCTTGAAGATGGTGCCTTGGTCCGGCTCGCTGTAGACGTAGATGCTGCCGCCGCTCTGCTTGACGACCCCGTAGACGGTAGAGAGGCCCAGGCCCGTGCCCTTTCCGTGTTCCTTGGTGGTGAAGAAAGGCTCGAAGATGTGGGGAAGGACCTTGGGGTCGATGCCGGTGCCGGTGTCAGACACGGCCAACATGACGTGAGGTCCAGGTGCCGCCCCGGGATGCGTGGTCGTGAAGTCCTCCCCGAGTTCCACGTTGGCAGTCTCGATGGTCAGCTTCTCGCCGCCGGGCATGGCGTCGCGGGCGTTGACCGCGAGGTTCGTGATGAGCTGCTCGATCTGGCCGGGATCTACCGCGACCGGCCGTAACCCACTCTGGCACCGAAGGGCCAATTCCACGTCTTCCCGTATCAACCGCCGGAGGAGTCCAGAGATCGACTCGGCGATGACGTTCAGGTCCACGACTCGCGGCTGGAGAGGCTGCTTGCGTGAGAAGGCCAGTAACTGCCGAGTGAGAGCGGCTGCGCGGTCGGCTGATGCTCGGATCTCGCGGAAGGCCTCGTCAAGGGCGGGATCTCCTTTGGAGCGTGCCTGCCCGATCTCCGCGAAGCCGATGATGGCGGTGAGCAGGTTGTTGAAGTCGTGAGCGACGCCGCCCGCGAGTTGGCCAACGGCTTCCATCCGCTGCGCGCCGTGTGCCCGCTCCTGGCTTTCGCGCAGAGCCTCTTCAGCCAGCCTGAGGTCGGTGATGTCGCGCTGTATGGCCAAGAACCCGACCACCTCGTCCCGCTCGTTCACGATGGGGTTGGCTGAGCCCTCGACGGTCAGCACCCGGCCGTCTTTCGTCTTGTTGACTAGTTCGCCTTTCACTATCCGCTTGTCAAGCAGAGTCTGCCAGAAGTACGCGTAGTCCTCGTCCTTCATCGCTCCACTCTTCAAGACGCGCGCCGTCTCCTTGCCCACGACTTCGGCGGCGGTGAAACCGTATGTCTGCGTGAACTGCGGGTTGATGAAGGTGATCAGGCCGTCCCGATCGGTCAAGAAGATCACCTCGCCGGAGGCGTCCACGGCCTTTCGCAGTTGCAGCAACTCGTCAAGCGCTTGCCTGCGATCGGTGACATCTGTGACGATGGTGCTGATCGCGGGTCTGCCTTCGAAGATCAAGGGGATGGCCACAACCTCCACGTCGATCTCGGTGCCGTCCAGCCGGACGAACCGCTCCTCCGTCATCTCCGAGGGCTCGCCCGTGCGATAGGCCTCTTCAATATTGTGGCGGGCGATCTCCAGAGAATCGGGATGTACGAACTCCATGACGCTCCTGCCCATGAGATCGGCCGGCGCTGGTGCGCCGCCGATCCGAGCGGCGGCCTCGTTGGCGAAGATGATCCGGCCGTCTTGGTGCACGATGATGCCGTTCGGTGTCGACTCTACCAACGCTCGGTAGCGGGTCTCCGACTGCTCGGCCGCCGCCGTCCGGTGCTCGATGGTCTCAGCCATGGAATCGAACACCTGGGCCAGCTGGCCGATCTCTCCACCGGCGCCGGTCAACCCGGTGCGAACGGACAGGTCGCCATCCCGGACGGCGGTCGCGGCGGCGACCAGGCCGCGAACCGGGCGACGGATCAACATGTCTGAGCCGAGTTTGGTGAGGAGGACCAGGTAGGGGGCCAACAGAAGGAGCACGAGCGCGTGGTTCCTCACGATCCGGTTCGCTCCGGCATACGCGACGGCCTGAGAGCTACCTG
>DASRMJ010000143.1:0-6308 GCA_035647995.1 Thermoleophilia bacterium
CAGAGACAACGGCGTGCGGCCCCGCGGCCAGGCGACGCTGATCGCGGACCGCGGCCAGCGTAGCGGGAGCGAGGAACGGGTGGAGGCACGATGCGTCGAGGCTGTGCCAGTACTCCAGCACCGCGGCGCTGAACTCCACCAACCGGTTTGACGATTCCGCGTGTACCTGCTTGCGCAGGAAGTGCATGAGCGTGTCTTGACGCCCCATGATCTCGTCGATCTCAGTAGAGACGGAACGGAGCTCACCCTCGGCTCCCACCTCGTTGAAGTAGACGGGGAAGGTCCGCAGCAGCTGCTTCACCACGAAGTACACGGGCTTGATATCCGCGTTGAGCAGCCGGGTGACGTCGCGCTGGAAGAGGTCGGTGTCGGCCACGAAGACCCCGCCCACGCGCAGCTGCACATCGAGAGCGGCTGCCAGGCGGTCGTATACCGCCGGGTTCGATTCGATGATGTGCAGCCAGCAGCGGATGTTCGGTAAGTGGTAGGGATTCGCGAGCGTCTGCCACTCCTCGGTCGCCCCGCGAACATCGGCGTACTGGAAGCGCCAGGAGAGCAGGTCTTCGATGAGGTGGTCGGCTGCGCGCGTCGCCCCCGCCCGGCCGATGGCCTCTCCGATTGCTTGGTAGCACTGGTAGCGCATGTCCGGATACAGACCTTCACGTCGGTGGAAGAATGACGTGAGGTTGCGCAGCACCCTGTCGAAGTCGGTGCGCCGCTCCGGCTCCATCATGGTCTTCACCACGGCCAGGAGTTCCGCCATGACGTCGTGCTGCCGGTGACCCAACGTGTCGTCTTTGAGGAAGAAGAGGCAGATGCTGAACCGGTCCTCGAGGTCGGACACGCGGTGGATCGCACCGACCGCCTCGTCCAGCACGTCCGAGTGGGCCGGGTAGTCCAGGACGTCCGCCGTCGCGGGCAAGGACGACGACAACTCGAGCATCCGGCTCAGGCCAACGGGGAGGAAGAGGTCTTCGGCCTCGCGACGCTGTCTCAGTGCAGGCTCGCCCGAGGCGATCCAAGCGGCCACGTCCAGTCTTCGAGCTATGCGTGCGTACCCGGCGCGGAGACTCGAGAGGTAGAGGTCGAGCCACGGTTCGGACGCGGCCTCGAGCCCTCCGCGCTTGTGCAGTCGGTCGAGCACGCGGCGGACCAGGCGATCACGCTCGAGGAAGGGTTCGGGCCGATCGGGCAACAGCGTGGCGAACGAACTGCCCAAGTCGGCCAGTTCCTTTGCCTGCTCCTCCGAGTGAGGGCCTTCGGCCACGGCCGCAGCCCAGGTGAGCGAGAGGCGCAGCAACCGTGACAACTGCTCCTCATCGAGGGAGTCCTCGGCCAAGCGCAGCACCAACTCGGCCGCGAGCGCGAAGCGCTCCGCGCGCTGGGGCGCGCGTTCGAAGTACGACCAGTTCCGCAGCAGAAGTGTCTGGAGCCCCTCGAGCACGGAGTCCACGTTCCGCAGCGGGTGGAAGTACTCCTCGAGCAGGTCGCGGAGGGGTTCACGCACGCCGCGCAGGTCGTCGACCGCGTCGAGCAGGGGTAGATAGCGCCGCGGGATCTCAGCCGTGTGGGCTGTGTCCGCGATGTTGGCGCGGAGCGCGTCGGAATCGAGGGGAGCGCCATGCTGGACCATGTCGGCTCAGCACCTACCCACGAAGGGTCATGGCCCAACCCGATGGGCCGTTCGCACGCTCAGCCGCTTGCGCGCGACCGGCCCGGTTGCCGCCGGCGCCGCTGACACCCGCGCGCCGAGCCGACCGGGGGGGGTGACTTGTCAGCTGCCGAGCGCCTCCAGCGCCGTGGCGATGCGCGCGACGCCCTCTTCGATCTTCTCGCGCGAGGTCGCGTACGAGAGGCGCAGATTGTCGGGAGCACCGAAGGCCTCACCGGGCACCACGGCCACCCGGGCCCGGTCGAGCAGGTAGGCTGAGAGTTCCAGGGCGGAGCCGATCACGCCGCCGGCGTGTCGGCGGCCGAAGTAGGCGGACACGTTGGGGAAGGCGTAGAAGGCTCCCGCCGGCCGGGGGCACGTCACTCCCGGGATGGCTAGGAGGCCGGCGAGCATGATGTCGCGCCGTTCTTGGAAGGCGCTCACCATGCGTCTCACATCGTCTTCGGCGGAGCGGAGCGCCTCGAGTCCGGCCCACTGTGCGATCGAGGTGGCGTTGCTGGTGGAGTGGCTCTGTATCTTGCTCATGGCGTCGATGATGGGCGAGGGGCCCGCAGCGTAGCCGAGACGCCAGCCGGTCATTGAGAACGACTTGCTCATACCGTTCACCACGACGGTGCGGGACTTGATCTCCTCTCCGAGGGCGGCGATGCTCGTGAAGACGCGGCCGTCGTAGAGGAGCCGCTCGTAGATCTCGTCCGAGATCACCAGGAGGTCGTGCTCTACGCATACGCGGGCCAGCGCTTCGAGTTCCTCCCGCTGGTAGCACGCCCCGGTGGGGTTGCACGGGTAGTTGAGGATCACGGCCTTGGTGCGGGGGGTGATCGCCGCCTCAAGCTCCGTCGGCGTCAGTTGGAAGGCGTTCTCTTCCCGAGATTCGACGAATACCGGGGTGGCGTCCGCCAGGGCCACCTGCTCAGGGTAGCTCACCCAGAAGGGGGCCGGGATCAGGACTTCGTCACCTGCCTGGAACGCGGCCATGGCGAGGAAGTACAGCGTGGCCTTCGCCCCGGGCGAGACGACGATGTCGGCCGCGGCGTATTCCAGCCCGTTCTCGAGTCGCAACTTGTCGGCGATGGCCTCACGCAGCTCGGGGATGCCCTCGTTCGCTGTGTAGCCGGTGCGGTTCGCGTCGATGGCCGCCTTCCCGGCCTCCTTGGCGCAGGAGGGCGTGGGGAAGTCCGGCTGACCCACGCTGAAGTCGAGTACGTCCGCTCCGGCCGCGCGCATCCTCTTGGCGAGCGCCGCGATGCTCAGGGTGGGAGAGTGCGAGATCCGATTCGCTCGATCGGCCAGGGTCATCGGCATCCTACTCCTCGTCCCTGCGAGAGCCGTCCTCGTGGGACTCGTTGCCGTCGGCGTGTTCGGAGGCGTCGCACGACTCCATCAGCACACGTGTGATTCGGAGTCCGTCTACCTCCAGGACCCGGGCGCAGAAGTTGCCCACCTCTACCTCGTCACCGACGCGGGGTCGGCGCTGCAGCTGTTCGAAGACGCGGCCGCCCAGGGTGGGGAAGCCCGCCTCAAGCACCACGAGGCCGAGCACCTCCTCCAGATAGTCGATGCGGGCGCCGCCGTCCACCGAGAACGTGCCGTCGCTCTCGCCGGGCTCCACCAGGGGATTGTCGTGGTCGAACTCGTCCTGGACTTCGCCTATGAGTTCTTCCACGACGTCTTGGATGGTGACCAGTCCCGCGGTGCCGCCGTGCTCGTCCACCACGATCGCCAGCGGGGTGCGCGTGCTCTGGAAGCGCTTGAGGGCGATCTCGATGGAGGCCGTCTCCGAGATGAAGCCGATGGGGCGGAGCGCGGAGCGCACCGGTTTGGTTCGGTCCGCGCGGTACAGCTCCTTGACGTGCACGTAGCCGATGGTCTCGTCGAGGTCTTCCTCATAGACGGGGTAGCGCGTGTGGTTGCTCACCGCCACTTCTTCCAGCGCGTTCGCGATGGACATGTCGATGGGCAGGCCGGCCATCTCGGTGCGCGGCACCATGATCTCCCCCACGGCTCTCTCGCCGAAAGTGAGCGCGCGGCGCATCAGGGCCTGCTCGATCTCATCGATATGGCCTCCGGCCTGGCTCGCGGTGAGGATCATCCGGAGCTCCTCTTCGGAGTGGGCCAACTCGGCTTCGTTTGCCGGAGTGAGGTGGATCGCGCGCAGAACCAGGTTGGCGGCACTGTTGAAGAGCCAGATAAGCGGACGGAAGACCAGGTAGAACCAGCGGAGTGGGTAGGCGACCCACAGGGAGGTGGCTTCCGCCTTCCTGATAGCCACCGATTTCGGAGCCAATTCGCCGATGACGATGTGGAGGAAGGTGATCACCGCGAAGGCCAGGACGGCGGAGGCTGCGTGCAGAGTCGTAGGAGAGGCCAGGCCGAGACGGTCGAGAGGGGGCTCGATGAGGTGGGCGAGCGCCGGCTCCCCAACCCAGCCGAGCCCCAGACTGGCCATGGTGATGCCGAGCTGGGTGGCCGAAAGATACGCGTCGAGGTGAGAGACCAGGTGCTCGGCCACGCGCGCCCTGCGGCCTCCCTCGGCCGCCAGTTCGGTGACGCGGGTGCCCCGCACCTTGACGATGGCGAACTCGGCCGCGACGAAGAAGGCATTGAGGAGAACGAGGAGGAGAAGGAGAAGTATGCCGAGGATGTCATTCATGGCGCTGCTCCCCTAGGGGGGGCGAGGCCCTATGTCGGCCGGTACTTCGAGGGTCGTCGGAGGATCTCATCGTGGTGCGCATAGCATAGCAAATCGGCGTAAGCATGAGCATTGCCGCCCCGGAGGCCGCGTAGCGGCCTCCGGGGCGGCGCAGTAGCTGCCCTGATCGTCGTCTCGGGCGGGGGGTCCGGCTACTTGGCTCGTTTGTCGATCACCCGCTTGGCCTTGCCTTCACTCCGCTCGATGGTGCCGGGCTCCTTGAAGGCCACGCTCACCGTCACCCCGACGATGTCCTTGATGTTGTTCTTGATCTTGGCCTTGAGGGAGTTCAGCACTTCCCACTCGTCGAGGGCGAGGCGTCCGTCACCGGTCAAGACGGCTCCCTTGGCGTCTTCGAACACCTCGGGGGTCAGCTCCACCTGCACATCCATGATGTCCATGGAACCTTGACGCTCGACCACGAGCTGGTAGTGCGGCGCCACTTCGGGCGACATCAGCAGCACCGACTCGATCTGGCTGGGGAAGACGTTGACCCCCCTAATAATGAGCATGTCGTCGGAGCGTCCGGAGACCCGGTCCATCCGCGCGAACGTGCGCCCGCAGTCGCAGACGTCGACGTTGAGGCGGGTGATGTCGCCCGTACGGTAGCGCAGGAGCGGGATGCCCTCCTTGGTGAGCGTGGTGAAGACCAGTTCGCCGGTCTCGCCGTCGCCGAGCGGCTCGCCGGTCTTGGGGTCGATGATCTCCGCCAGGAAGTGGTCCTCGTTCACGTGTAGGCCGTTCTGCACCTGGGCGCACTCGAAGGAGACTCCAGGGCCCATGATCTCGGACAGCCCGTAGATGTCGATCGCCTTGATGTTGAGTTTCTGCTCGATCTCGCGCCGCATGGCGTTGGACCAGGGCTCCGCTCCGAAGACGCCTACCCTCAACGGGAGGGAGGCCATGTCGATGCCCATCTCCCCGGCCACATCCCAGATGTACAGGGCGAAGCTCGGGGTGGAGCAGAGGATGGTGGAGCCGTAGTCCTGCATCAACATCAGCTGCTTCTGGGTGTTGCCGCCGGAGATCGGGATGACCGACGCCCCCAGACGCTCCGCGCCGTAGTGTGCGCCGAGCCCGCCCGTGAAGAGTCCGTAGCCGTAGGCGTTCTGGACGATGTCGTCACTTGTGACGCCGGCCGCCGCCATGGTGCGGGCCATCATCTCAGCCCACATGTCGATGTCGTTGCGGGTGTAGCCCACAGTGGTGGGCTTCCCGGTGGTGCCGGACGATGCGTGGATGCGCACGATCTCCTTCAACGGCACCGCGAACATGCCGAAGGGGTAGGTGTCGCGGAGGTCCCGTTTGTAGGTGAAGGGCAGACGCGCGAGGTCGTCGATACCCTTTACGTCGGAAGGTTTCACACCCGCCTCGTCCAGTCGTCCCTTGTACAGGGGCACGTTGGCGTACAGGCGCTCCACGAGGGAGACGAGCCGCTCCCCCTGCAGACGCTTGAGGGCGCCTCGTTCCATCGACTCGTGTGCGGCGTCACGCATCATTCGTGTCCCCCTTGCTGCTGGTAGTCGTAGAAGCCCTTCCCGGTCTTTCGGCCCAGATGTCCAGCCTTCACCATCTTACGCATGATCGTGGGCGGACTGAAGCGTTGCTCTTTCGTGTATTCGTAGAGGACGTTGCCGACGTGGTACGCGATGTCCACGCCCGTGAAGTCCATCAGCTCGAGCGGGCCCATCGGCAGTCCGGCGCCGAGCTTCATGGCCGCGTCGATGTCCTCGGCGCTGGCGACGCCCGACTCGAACACCCGCGCCGCGTCGATCATCATGGGGATAAGGATACGGTTGACCACGAACCCCGGCGTGTCCTTGCAGGGCACAGCCGTCTTGCCGAGCGTCTTGGTGACGGCGGTAGCCAGCTCGGTGGCGGAGGGGTCGGTCTGCAGAGCCGGGATCACCTCCACCAGCTTCATGACCGGGACCGGGTTGAAGA
>DASRMJ010000144.1:0-4395 GCA_035647995.1 Thermoleophilia bacterium
ACAGATTCTTACGAATTTCGGCTTTACACTAACCCGGCTCAAGAGTCAAAAGGTAGGCATTTCTGCCCTGGAGACGCATCGAACGTTCTTCCGCAAGAGACAGCAGCAAAAAACCAAGATGGTGATCCGATGGCCTGGTGACGGAAAGACCGTTCCGATCGGACGAGTCAAGGAGATAAGGCTAACGCTCAAGCTTTGCGAGGAGGACGGCGTAACGCGAGACACGTTTTATGCCAAGGGCGTCCGCGTAGACAGGTTCATCAACGAATACCGCATAGTCTTGCGAAAACTTGCCTCCCGTTGAGGGGTGATGCTCGCGAGTCTTCGCTGGTCTAACGGATCAGCTTTACGGCGACGCCGACTTCCGGCAGATCAGCCCAGTCCCCATCCGCTGTGATTGCCGGCACCTCGAAGCGGGCGGCCAGCGCGAGGCATGCCCGGTCGCCAAAGGACAGACCTTGGCTTTTCGAGCGTGGCCGGAGGTCAGCGGCCTCCACGCCGTCCTCTTCCGTGAAGGACTCGATACGAAGCCCGCCGTCGGCGCGATCAACAGCCTGCTGGATGGCTGCCACCGTCGACCGCACGTGCTCTCCCCGCTCGGCCAGCTTGGCCAGCACCTCGGAGAAGTTGACGGTGCTGATGGCTGCGCCCGCTTCGATCGCATCGACCACAGCGGCGGCGCCCGGCTCGTCCTTCAGCAGGGCCAACAGCGCCGAGGCGTCGAGAATCGACGCCGGGGCTTCAGGCTTTGGCACGTCGCCGGTCGGCCTCTGCCAGCTCTTCTGAGCGGACCTCGACTCGACGGTCGGCGATCAGCTCGTCTGCCAGGCTCACCCCGGGAGCGACATGGGCAAACATGCCGCGCATCTGCTCGGCCGCCGCGCGACGGCGCTTGGCGACGGCTTCATCTGCCTTGGTGGCGTGGGCCATGCCCTCATGGTAGCGGCCAAGGACGAAGTGAACTCCATTCGGCTCCTGGGGCAATAATTGGGGCAACATGCCCCACAGATTCCAGCCGATCCCAGCGGGACTCGATCCGTCGAAAACCGCTTGAAACCGGGCTCCACGTAGTCCAGCGGGTCCAACGGCTCGGTCTACGAATCTGGACCGTCCAAGCGGGAAACCGAGGGTCAGCTCTGCCGCTGAGCCCGGTACCTGTCAACGACAATGAGACACCTTCCGTTCGAATTTAGTGAGCAACCTCCTCGGTGTCGGGCTTGTTGATCCACGCTGCCGTCGGCAGCGTGGGCGGCTTCGGCTCGCCCCGCACGAAACGCTCGGGGTTGACCGCGTAGGCAGCGGCGAGCACCGCCTGGCGGGCGGCGCGGGCCTTCTTGGCCCGGCCGTGGTGGACGGTCGCGGGCGCCATCAATCCGATGCCGCAGTGGCGGTGCTCGTGGTTGTACCAGCGAAAGAAGAAGCGGCAGAACTCCCGCGCCTGCTCAATCGAGTCGAAGCGGGCGGGGAAGGCCGGCCGATACTTCAAGGTGCGGAACTGGGCCTCCGAGTATGGGTTGTCGTTCGAGGTGTAGGGGCGGCTGTGGGTCTTGGTGACGCCGAGGTCGGCGAGCAGGAAGGCGACGGGCTTGGATCGCATCGAGGAGCCGCGGTCGGCATGCAGGGTGAGCCGCCCGCGGCCGATCGCCTGCTGCTCGGCCGATTGCGCGATCAGCGCTTCGGCGAGGGCGGCGGACTCCCGCTCATGCACGGTCCAACCGACGACGTAGCGGCTGAAGACGTCGAGGATCACGTAGAGGTGGTAGCTGGTCCACTTCGCCGGGCCCTTCAGCTTCGAGTAGGGGTCGGACCGAGGCGCGGTGCCGGGCTCTCACCCGGTCCGTCTCCCCGGCCCGCCCTCCGAACCGGACGTGCAGCTCTCACCGCATCCGGCTCTCCACGGGTTCATGCCGCGCCCGCCCATGGCGTGGGAATCCGAGCGCCCCGGTAGCGGTAGCGGGTGACCGCCACCGCTCGTGGACGGAACATCTCGGTGCGGCCGTCGCGAATCTCCCAACCGGGGAGGTAGCGGCGGCTGAGCGTTCCCCAATTCAGCCCGTGGTGGCGCTTGCGCAGCCAGCCGACGACCCTCCACCACGCGAAGTGGTCGAGGTAGCTGAACGTGCGCGAGGACACCCCGTGGCTGAAGTAGCTGCACCAGCCGCGCAAAACGCGGTTGAGTTGGCGCAGCAACTCGGCGAGCGTTCGATGTCGCTCCCGGCGGGTGGTCTTGCGTACCTTGTCCATGATCGACGCAAGCGCCTTCTTGGACGGGTAGGTGTAGACCGCTCGCTTGTCGGTCCGACCTTGCCAGCGGCGGCGCTGGATGCGCCACCCCAGGAAGTCGAACCCCTCGTCGATGTGGCAGACCCTCGTCTTCTCTTCCGAGAGGCGCAGGCCAATCGGGGCGAGCACCGCGCCGACCTCATCCCAGAGCGCTTCGGCGTCCTCACGGGTGCCGCCGACCATGACCACGAAGTCGTCCGCGTAGCGGACGAGGCGGTATGCCGGAACACCTTGGCGACGGCGCTTGGCGCGCGTCCAGTCCGGGCCGAGTTCCTCCCACTTGCGCGAGAAGTGCTCGTCGAGGACAGACAGGGCGATATTGGCCAGAAGCGGCGAGAGGATGCCGCCCTGTGGGGTGCCGGTGATCGTGTTCCTGTTGAGCCCGTCCTCGGAGAGGACACCGGCCCCCAGGAACGCCTTCACCAACGCCATGATGCGCTTGTCTTTGATCCGAGCCCGCATCCGCTCACAAAGGGCGGAGTGTGAGATCTCGTCAAAACACGCCGCGATGTCAGCCTCGAAGACCCACTCGTAGTTCCGAGAGGGCGATCCGAGGTAGTGAATCTCGGCGATCGCATCCTGAGCGCGGCGCTTCGGGCGGAAGCCGTAGGAGCACGGCTTGAAGTCCGCCTCGAAGATCGGCTCGAGCACCAGCTTCAACGCAGACTGCACGACGCGGTCCGCGGCGGTCGGGATGCCGAGGCGACGGAGCTTTCCCGACGCCTTCGGTATCGCCTTCTCCCGCACCCTCGTGGGGGTGTACCGGCGGGCCTTGAGATCATCTCGCAGCTTCGCCAGGAAGTCCCCCTCGGCCACGATGGATCGCGGTGCGATGCCATCGACTCCGGCCGAGCGTGCACCCTTGTTGGTCTTGACCACGTTCCAGGCCACGACCAGGAACGCCCGGTCGTAGACGAGGTTGTGGACGTCATCGAAGCGACGGTCAGGCTCGCTGACCGCCCATTGGTGCAGCTTCGTCTGCATCGCGTGTACCCGCTGCTCGGCCTCTTGGAGGCTGGGCCACGGTGCGCCGATATTCACCGGCGACCTCCGCGCTTTGCACCTCTGCTGCGAACCCGCTGGACCCCTTCGCCATGTGACCGGCTCTCCCGGCCTCCGACTACTACGGGTCCTCCGCCCCATCCCGGCGACATCGGCCGGCGACGGGCCTTCCCACCGGTCAGCAACCTGCTGGCCGGGGAGGGGGTCGCCGGGATGGTTCCCACGTTCACTCGCGAACCGCTCGACGGGTTAGGCGTCCAGCTTTGCCCCTGCAACATCGCCACGACTACGCCGCAGGCATTCACCGTGGCCTCCTGGTCGGCGACATCGACCAACCGGGGAGTTCTCCGCACCATGTGGTGTGGATGCGCGCTGCTGCCCGGCCCTGATCTGCCAGATTCGAGCCGGTGGATCTCTTGAGGGGCTTTCTGCCGCTGGTTTCTCACGTACGCCTTCCCGTCTTGCTTGCCGGACCCGGACCGTCTGGCAGTTCCGATCCGTCCAGTCGTTGTCGGGGCTGCTTCCCGCCCGACCCGCCCGTCCCGGCGGGTCAGACTGCCCCCAGCTTCATTCGGCCCGCTGCGACGGGCCAATGGCGGTGTCCTTTCATCACCGCACGGTTCGTGAGCGCTTCGTGGCGCTCGATGTCCCAGCTCCAAAGTTCGTTCGGGCGGGTGGCCAGCAACTCGGGTTTCTCATAGGCGGGGTGGGTCAGCTGGTCGCGGCGCTCGCGCACCTCCCTGCTCTCGGCCAGCAGCCGGTACATGGTCCGCTCCGAGCACAGGTAGGCGCCCTCGTCGAGCAGCGTCGCCCAGACCGCGGCGGGCGAGGCGTCGCAGAAGCGCTCGTCATGCAGCGCCTCCAGCGCGGCATCGCGCTCGGCCTCGCTGAGCGCACGGGCCGGGCGAGGCCGCGGCCTCTTCGGCTTTGGCTCTGGTGGGCGCCGGTGACGGTAGATCGTCGCCGGCGCCGCTCCCAGCGCCCGGCAGGCGGGGCGGGTGCCGATGACCGGCGCCAGTTCCTCGACGGTGGCCTCGATCATCGCTCGGTGCTCTCTTCGGCGCCCTCGGTCCCGAGTAGGTCCTCCAAGAGCGCTGAGACGTTTCCCTG
>DASRMJ010000145.1:0-5116 GCA_035647995.1 Thermoleophilia bacterium
CTGGTCGCCGCCTGTCGCGCCCATGGCACGGACGGTCTCGCGGCGCACCCGTTCGTCCGGATGGACGAGGCCGACCTCAAGATGGCGCATCACCTCCGGACCGCCCAGGGAGCCGAGCAGGTAGACCATGTTCCTGACCACGTACCATCGCGGGTCGGCGAGACGCGAGGCCACGAGGGGGATTGGGACTCCTGCCCCCCTGGCGCAGACGTTCAGGAGGCACTTGCGAGAGACCTTGCCCCCCGCTTCGGTGAGCAACTCGATGAGGGTCGGATACACGAGGTCGCGCAGCAGGTACAGCAGTTCCTCCAGGTCCTCTCTGCTGTCCGACCGGGCGCCATCCAGTGCGTACACCGCTTTGCGCAGAGATTCGGGCGTCGTCAGGGCGGCTAGGATGCCGTCCACGACCCGTGCCCTGCCTTGCGCTCCCCCGGTGAGCGCCTGGAGACGTTCGACGGCGCGGGCGAGTGCTCGGAACTCGCTCCACTCCAGATAGGAGGAGAGCACGTCGGAGATGGCGTGCGCCGCCGACTCGATCTCGTGGTCGCTCGAAGCCGCGGAGAGCACCTCCGTGAGGACCTCCACGAACTGCTCGAGGATGTCGGGAGCCTCTCGCATCGATTGCTCGATGGTCGCGAGTTCCTCAGCGGTCGCCAAGTAGCCGGCGAGCAGGGCCCCGTCGTCGAGGGCGACAGGGGTCAGCGTCGTGGCCACGGGCGGCCCGATCTCAAGATCCTGGGTTTCCGAGACGGTGGCGACGAGTTCCTCGCGCAGATGTTGGATCGCCTGCCCCTTCCCCTCCCACGAATGGTCCTCGAGCAGTGGGTCGACGACGGTGAAAGTGAGGTGCTGAAGATCCAGTTCCCACAGGAGCGCCGCGAGATCCTGGTCGGATCTGTCGGTCTCCTGAGCGCGTGAAAGCGCCTCGACGAAGGCGACGGTCTCGGCCCGCTCGATCCCGGGGTGGAACACGATCGACTGGAGGCCTTCCACCAAGAGCAGTTCAGCAAGGTTGTCGCGCGGGTCGTCCCCGCCGTACACGGCTACCCCGTCGAAGAGGAGCGTGTTGTCCCGGACGTCGAGTCGGATCTGGCCTATCTCCGAGAGGGCTCGCGCCAGGATCGTGTCCAGTTGGTCGAATCCCTGCACCACCACCGGGTGCTTCGCCGGATAGAAGCGGATGGCCCGGTATGAGCGATGCACGGCCAACATGACGTCCGCGGCGAGGTCGCGCGGCTTCCGCCCGTGCGGCCGGGGCTGTCCGGATGTGGGTCTGCCCTGCTCTCTCAATGCGTTCGTCCCAGCCGTGCTCCGGATGGTGGGGTGCGATACTGTGAAGACCGCGACTCGACGGTCCCCAGAAGGGCGCCCGCGGCCCCCGCGCCCGGCGTGCGGTGGTTGCCGCTTGCTGGGAGGACTATACTATAGAGGGTCGTCTCGTCAGACGCCGTGATCTATGCCGGCCGCCCGCGGGCCGGCTCACCGAGTCGGAAGGAGTCAACCATGCCGAGTTGGATCGGGCCTTGGGAGATCGGGATCCTTGTTATTGTCCTGCTGGTGGTATTCGGACCCAAGAGACTCCCCGAGTTGGGGTCGTCGTTGGGGAAGGCCATCACCGGCTTCAAGAAGGGTCTCAAGGAGAGTGAGCAGGAGTTCCGCAAAGCGGTCACCGAGGAGTCTCAGGTGACCGAGACCCCCAAGATCTCTCAGGTGGCTGAGACCGCCAAGAGCTCCGACGAGGAGAAGACGGGCTAGATAGAGTGTCGGCCGGGCGATCCGACGTCCGGGGTCACTTGCGCGATCCTCGTCCCACACCTCCGCTCAGCGACGAGCAACTCGAGAGCGCCCGCGATCTGGCCGACCGGGCGCTTTCCGGTGAGCGCAGGGCCATCGCGCGCGCCATCTCCCTCATCGAGGATGCCGATCCTCGGGCGAGGGAGATCGTTAGACTCCTTTACCCCCACACAGGGAGGGCTCGGTTGGTCGGCCTCACGGGGCCGCCGGGGGTGGGCAAGTCCACCCTCCTCTCCGGACTCGTGCACGTGTGCCGGCAGCGCGGGCTGACAGTGGGTGTGGTCTCGGTCGACCCATCGAGCCCGTTCACGCAGGGCGCGGTTCTGGGCGACCGTATCCGCCTGACCGACCACTTCCTCGATCCCGACGTCTTCATCCGCTCTATGGGCACGCGTGGCCACCTTGGGGGACTCAGCGAGACGGCCCTCCAGGCCGCGCTGGTGCTGGACGCCGCCGGCAAGGACGTGGTCTTCTTGGAGACGGTCGGGGTCGGGCAGAGCGAGGTGGAGATCGCGACCATCGCGGAGACGGTGGTGCTCGCTCTCATGCCGGGTTCCGGTGACTCGATACAGGCGCTCAAGGCCGGGGTCATGGAGATACCCGACATCATCGTCGTCAACAAGAAGGACCACCCTTCCGCCGACGTCACGCTGAATGAAGTGCGCAGCATCCTGGCTCTCAGCGATCGCGATCGTGACTGGGACCCGCCCCTTCTCGCCACCAACGCCACCACCGGCGAGGGTGTCGCGGAGTTGTGGGAGCGCATCACGGAGCACCGGGAGCATCTCCAGGTGCATGGTCTTCTCGACCAGCGGCGCGGTCAGAGCCTCGAAAAGGAGGTTCTCGCGCTCACTCGGCACGAGGTAGAGCGGATTCTGGCCGGTCGTTCGGGCTCCGATCCCGCGCTCGCCGAGATACTGAGGCAGGTGAGGGAGCGCACGCTCGACCCCTTGTCGGCTGCGGGATCGATCCTCCGCGACGTTCTGGGGATCCCGCCGGAGCGCTAATAGCCCGAGGCTCCCGGCGCTCATGTCGTGGGTGCTTCCCGCCGATACTGAGGGGGCTGACCCCCATAGGCGGAAGGTGTGACGATAGGCGTGACGAGCAGTCGGAAGATCCTGCATGAGTGCCCGCTGTGTGGCGCGGCCGTGGAGTTGGATCAGGATGATCCGCTCGTGGCGGCGATGCTCTCGGGTGATTCCGGGGAACGTGGCGGCGGGCGCACGGACAGGATCCTGTCGGCGCTCTGCGGCTGCTACGTGCTCAGGATGGATGACAGCGCGCTCGGACGTCTCCTGGCCTCCGTCCTGTCGATGAACGGCGGGCCGGACAAGCCGTCCTCCGACTGAGTCGCCCCCACGGCGGGCCGGACAGGTCGTCCTCCGACTGAAGAGGAGAAGGAGCCCCAGAGTTTGCGGCACGCGCCACAAGCGGTATGGTGGGGCGGTATGAGCGTGTCTTCCGTGATACTGGGGGGAGCCCGCACTCCGTTCGGCCGGTCGGGCGGCGCCCTGGCTTCTTTGACAGCCCCTGAGTTGGGGGCCGTCGTCATCCGCGTCGCCCTCCGCACCTCGCGCGTCGCCGACGGCGACGTCGATCACGCTGTCATGGGACTCGTTCTGGGTGCGGGCGTGGGACAGGTGCCTTCGCGTCAAGCCACGCTGCTGGCGGGCCTGCCCGTCGGCCTCACCTCGGAGACCGTCAACAAGGTGTGTGCCTCGGGTCTGCGCGCCGTCTCCATGGCCGACCAGATGATCCGCTGCGGAGACGTGGACGTGGTCGTGGCCGGGGGCATGGAGAGCATGTCGAACGCGCCCTACCTGCTCGAACGGGCGCGGTTCGGCTACCGCATGGGCGATGGAGAGCTCGTCGATGCCATGGTCCGGGATGGGCTGATCGATCCCATCGTGCACGTGCACATGGGCGTCCACAACGCCGACGTCTCCGAGGAGCTCCACATCACCCGCGAGGAGCAGGACGCCTGGGCGCTGCGCAGCCACCGGCGTGCCGTGGCCGCCATCGACGCCGGCCGCCTCGTCGAGGAGATAGAGCCGGTGTCGGTGCGGGTCCGGAAGGGTGAGACCATCGTCGTGGCAACCGACGAAGCTCCCCGGCGCGACACCAGCATGGAGGCGCTGGCCGCTCTTCGACCTGCCTTTCGCGAGGGGGGGACCACCACTGCCGGCAACGCCCCCGGCGTGAACGACGGAGCGGGCGCACTGGTGGTGGCTCGATCGGGTTGGGCGCGCGAGCGGGGGCTGGCTCCGTGGGCGGCCATCCGCGGGTGGGCCACGGTGGCGGATGAGCCGCGCTACCTGGCGAAGGTGCCCGCGCAGGCCGCACTCAAGGCCTTGGCGGCCGCGGGGCTCGACGCGGTGGACGTCGACCTGTGGGAGATCAACGAAGCCTTCGCGTCGGTGGCGGTGAACAGCGTGCGCACCCTCGGCATCGACTCCGAGCGCGTCAACGTGAACGGAGGGGCCGTCGCGTTCGGCCATCCGATCGGCGCGAGCGGCGCCCGCATCCTGTTGACCCTGGTGCTCGAGCTCCGGCGGCGTGGCGGGGGCATCGGAGTCGCAGCCATCTGCAGCGGCATCGCGCAGGGCGACGCGGTGGTGGTGGAAGTCTAGTGGGAAGTGGAGACGGCGGCGCCGGCCGGTTAGGCCGGCGCCGCCGCAGGAAGGCAGGGGGACGTGGATTTCTTTCTCAGCGACGAGCAACGGGATATCCAGCGCATGGCCAGGACCTTCGCGGACGAGCGGGTGGCCCCGCGGGCCGGTCAGTGGGACCGCGACCACGCCTTTCCCGCGTCCGTGCTGCACGAACTCGGTGAGCTCGGGCTTCTGGGCGTGTGCGTGCCCGAGGAGTATGGCGGCGCCGGTGCCGACTACCTCAGCTTCATCCTGGTCCTCGAAGAGATCAGCCGGGGCGACGCCGGCCTCGGCGTCACGCTGGCGGTCAACACGTCGCTGGGCACGCTGCCCATTCTGGAGCACGGCACCGAGAGCCAGAAGCGTGAGTGGGTGCCGAAGCTGGCCACCGGCGCGGTCATCGGCGCCTACGCCCTGACGGAGCCCGCCTCCGGCTCGGACGCGGCCTCGATCAGCCTGTCGGCGCGGCGCGACGGCGACGGATACCTGTTGAACGGGGCCAAGCAGTTCGTCACGAACGCGGGGTTCGCCGGACTCTTCGTGGTGATGGCGCGCACCGGGCCGCCCGGCGGGCGCGCGGAGGGGATCACCGCCTTCCTCGTGCCGGCAGGCACCGAGGGGCTCGTGCTCGGCCGTGAGGAGGAGAAGCTCGGTCTGAACAGCTCCAGCAC
>DASRMJ010000146.1:0-4653 GCA_035647995.1 Thermoleophilia bacterium
CACGGGGGGACGTTGACGCATCCCAACTCTCGTATCCCGGCCTCCCAGGCGGGGGGGGCTCCGCAGCGTGACGCAAGGCGCTTGAGCACGGCCGAGTACGGATCGCACTCAGTCCCGCTGGTCTGCCAGGCGGCACGCTTCTCTCGAAGGGACTCTTCTCGCTCATCGGCGTCGAGCGCGGACCCGAGGAAGACCACCCCGCGGCCCGACACGGGCCCGCGGGCAACAGGCGCCCGGTCGACGCGCTCCGGGTCCAAGGCCACCCGGTCCACGGGCCGCGACGCAGCACCGAGCGGCGGCGCCTCCGGGGAAGCGTCGACGGCCCGCGACACATGCCGCCTCTCCACACTGTCTCGGGGCCCATGGACCTTTCTCGCCTTGCCTCGTCTCGCCACTACGTCCTACTGGATACCGAAGTAGTCGTCGCGCGCCTTGCGCAGTTGCTTGACGTTCTCCAAAGGCGAGCGGGGGGCGATGCCGCAGCCGGGGGTGAGGAATTGACACCCGTTCTCGAGCGCCGCCAGCGATTCCTGGTAGACCTCCTCAGGAGTGCCCATGAACATGGTAGTAGCCGTGGCGACGTTACCGAAGACGGCGACGCCCTTCTGCTTGGCGGTCTCGACGGCCGCCTTCATGTCCGCTTTCTCCTCGATCGATATGCCGGCCAGACCCGTGTCGCACATCATGGGGATGATCTTGTCGGTGTTCGCGCAGATGTGCAGCACCAGAGGACCGTTCACGTGGGCCACGATGTCCGCTACCACCGGCTTCACGAACTTCTCCCACGTCTTCGGGCTCATGAGACCGGGGCCGGAGGTGGGGTCGGCCATGCAGAAGTAGTCGGCCCCTTGGGCGAACGCCCAGTTCGCCACGTCGATGGTGGCCTGCTTGGTGATCGCCAACACCTGATGCACCTTCTCGGGCTCCTTGAGCGTCCACTTCATGAACTGCTCGGTCCCCACCAGGTTGGCGGCGCAGGTGAAGGCCCCCTCGGACTCGCCGAAGACCACGTAGTCGTCGCCGGCCCACTGCTTCAGAATCTTGAACTGTTCGGCGTAGGCGGGGAAACGCCCGCGACTGAGGAAGTCGGCGGGGTAGTCGAGCCCGTCGAGACTCTCGGCGTAGGGATGACCCTTGACCGAGTACTGCAGATCGATCTTCGGCTCGCCCAACAAGCAACCGAAGGCTTCGCTCATCGGGGTGATGTCCCACCCCATCGCCTTGATCCACTCGAAACCGGCGTGCTTGACGCCGGCGATGGCGAGTT
Organism: Thermoleophilia bacterium; assembly: GCA_035647995.1. Classification (GTDB taxonomy): domain Bacteria; phylum Actinomycetota; class Thermoleophilia; order RBG-16-64-13; family RBG-16-64-13; genus JAHJSA01. Next base: position 1,268 of record DASRMJ010000146.1, read on the forward strand.
CAGCCATGGCCTTCGGATCGGTGTCGGCCAGAGGCCTCTCAGCGCCGCATGCCTCCATGAGGTCGACCACGCCGTACGTGGTGGTGCAGCCCACCGGGGTGATGTCGACTTCCTTGCCGTTCAGAACGTCCATTACTCGTTGCTTTGCGTTCATGTGCCACGCCCCCTTCATCAGCTTGACCGCCGGGACGCCCAAGGCGTCCCGGCGGCGTTCGGCCTCGGTCAAATGGAATCCGGCAGTGCCTCGTCGATGAGTTCGGTCAGATCTCGCACCCTGAGGGCGCTCTCGCCTTGGCGGGCGCCCTCGCCCAGGTTGAAGAAGCAGAAGGGACAGATGGAGACCATCTCGCCGGCCCCGGTCGCCTCGCCCTCCGCGATCCGTTTGGAGGCGTTCCTGGTCGCCCAGTCGGGGAAGCCCGTCATGACTCCGCCGCCGCCACCACAGCAGAACGAGTTGGCGCGATTGCGCGGCATCTCGCGGAACTCGACGCCCGGGATCGCCTGCAGGAGTTCGCGCGGGGCGTCGTACACGCACTCGTCCTCACTCAGACCGAGGTACGCGCCCACATACTGCTCGCTGCCGTCCTCGTCCACGTAGAACTTGTTCAGGTGGCGGCCCGTATGGCACGGGTCGTGGTAGGTGACCACGCGTTCGGCTCCGGCGGCGAGCGGGAGCCGCCCCTCGCGGTAGAGTTCGTTCAGGAAGTCCACCGTGTGCACCACACGGATGCCGTCCATCGCCTCGGCGTACCCATCCGCTAGGCTGTAGTCCTTCTTGACAGCGCGGAAGCAGCCCGCGCACGACGTCACGATCGTCTTCATGCCCTTCTCGTCGCGCAGGCGGGAGAACGTCTCCATGTTCGCCTCCGCGATGCGGGTGAAATCATCTGTCAAGCCGATCCTCATCGCCGTCGAGCCGCAGCAGCGCTCCTCTTCGCCCAAGATGGCGAAATCGAGGCCCAGCTTCTGGAAGATGGAAGCCGTCGCGGTGGGGATGACGCGCGCACCCTGGTTGTAGGCGCCGGTGCAACCGACGAAGAACAGGATCTCGGCGTCGGTGTCGGCAAACGTGCGAACGGGCTTCCCTGCCTTCTTGAACTGCCTGGTCCAGTCGGTCCGCACTCGCCGAGGAGCCTGGTAGGGGTTCTCGTAGGTGGCCAGCGATTGTGCCACCACCCGTTGCGACGGCAGAGGGCCCACACCAGCCTCCACCGCTTTCCGGCGCATCGACTCGAAGATCTCGATGAGGTAAGGCTTATGGTCGAGCTGACATTGGCTCTGACATCCGCCGCAGAGCGTGCAGCGGTACACGGCCTCCGCCAGGGGCCCGTCCCACTCCAGGTCTCCGGACAGGATGCCGCGGGCGAAGGCGATCTTGCCTTTCGACGCCAGGTAACCCTCGAAGCCGAACTCCACGCCCGCCGGGCAGATCTCCCCGTGCTTGGGAGGTGGGCCATATTCGTACGCCACCTTGCAGGTGCCGCACGCAGTGCAGCGCCACACCGAGTGCTCAAGATCTTCGAGCGTCGGGATACTCCAATTCATCGCGTCCTCCCTGCCTTCACCGTACGCCCTAGATGCCGAGCTTGCCGGGGTTCATGATGTCGTTCGGATCGAGGAACCGCTTCACGCGGGTCAGCAGCTCCAAGTATCCAGGGTCGACCCGTTTGTTGATCTCGATCGCGAAGTCGACCGGCGGCTTGTAGGGGATACCGCCGTGGTCGAGGTCGACCTTGAGACACTCGACGATCGCGTGGCGCGCATTCTCGATGGCTTCGGGTGTCTCCTTGCTGAACGGGATCATGGCGCGGAGCATCCCGTAGTGCACCCCGCGGTACATGCTCATGCGCACAGAGGGGGAGAGGTTGTGATCGATGAGGATCTTCTTCCACTCTGTGTAGACGGGGGCCCACTTCTTCGCGGGTGTGAAGGTGCCCGGCCAGGAGATCCCGGCGCCGCCCTGCTTGCAGTAGTTCTTGGTGGAGCCCACGATCTGGCTCGGGAGCTGGGTCCTGGCCTTGAGCGCTTCTTCGGGGTACTCCGTGACCTTCAGCGACGAACCCTTGGCCTGCTCCTCGCGCAGCACCTTCTCCCAGATCTCGGCGCGGGCGTCGCGCTCCTTCTCGGTGAACGAGTTGGTGTTCGCGAAGCAGAACCACTCGGCCGCATCGTCGGGCTTGGGCTTGAACGGATAGGGGATCGGCACCTGGGCCAGCCACCACGAGACCGCCGTGAGGTCGTCGCAGATCTCATAGTTGCTCAGGTTGAGCATGTACGAGTACATGTGCTCCACGTTCGTCGCCGAGACGGTGAACGTCTTCTGGAGCGGCGGGATGGGATGGACGCCGATGCCGAGCTTGGTGACGACGCCCGTCGTGCCGAGCCACCCCTTGAAGAGACCGTCGAGTTGCGGCAGCGGCAGAAGGCTGTGCCATGCGTCCTTCTGCACGGCGCAGGAACCGACGCGCACTAGCTCACCAGTGGGGAGCACCACCTCCATGCTGGTGATCTCCTGGCTCTGCAGGCCATACCGGGCGTTCAAGCCGCCGATGCCGTGCGAGACGCAACAGGCCGTCACCGAGGCCGACGGCGGACCCACCGGCCAGCCGAAGCGCAGGTCGTGCGGGAACAGGGCGGAGGCGAGTTGCGCGTGGCTCACGCCCGGCTCGATCACCGCGTAGTGGGCTTCCGTGTCGATCTCGAGGATGCGGTTCATCCGCTTGAGATCCAGGAGTATCCCACCCCGTTCGGGTATGCAGAGCCCCCCGATGTTCGTGCCCGAGGTATACGGCACCACCGGGATCTTTTCCCGATTGGCGAGGCGAAGTACCTCCTGCACCTCTTCGACCGTACTGGCCATGACGACGTAGTCCGGCAGCTTCGGTTTCACGAAGGACATGTCGTACGAGTAGGCATACCGGATGTGCTTGTCGGCAGTGGCGTTCTGCTCGCCGACGATGCCGCGCAGCTCGTCCAGCACCCGGGTGGTTTCCAGCGCGACAGCGCCCATGCTCAAGCCTCCTATGCCTCGACGAGGCGATCTGTAGAGCCGCCACGTTCTTTCGGCTCCGTCAGGTGAGTCACCCTCACGGTCTCTATTTCCAGGATCCGTCGTGGCCCGCGGGCTAAGCCCGCGGGCCACGAGCGGTCATTCGTGCGGGGCTACGACCCCGCTGCTTTCGGTCCGGCTCCAGCTCCGCCTCCGCCCCCTGGGGGAGCTGCCGCGGCTGCGGGACCGGGTGTATCCGCGTCCTTGATCCACGGACGCTCAAGGAGCAGCCAGAGCCCGATCCCAATGCCGAGAGCCCAAGCGGCGCCTTGGATGGCGAGCACCGCACCGATGATGCCCGCGACGCCACGCTGCAGATTCGTCTCAAGCATCTCCA
>DASRMJ010000147.1:0-3096 GCA_035647995.1 Thermoleophilia bacterium
GGAGCGGCCCTTCGTCCCGGTCGAAGATGAAGTCAAGCGCCCAGACGTGGTTCCTCCGCTCCGGGCGGTGGCGATGACAGGCGTTCTCGCTTGCACCCAGGCGCCGTTTCTTGTGCTGAACGCGCGCCAACCCCAAGCGCATCTACCGCCTCTGGAAGCGCGAAGGCTACCGGGTGGCGCGCGTTCAGCACAAGAAACGCCGCCTGGGCTCAAGCGAGAACGCCTGCCACCGTCGCCGCCCCGAGCATAAGAACCACATCTGGGCGCTGACTTCATCTTCGGCCGGGACGAAGGCGGCCGCTCCTTGAAGTGGCTCTCTTTGGGCGATGAGTACACCCGGGAGTGCCCCACCCTGCTGTGCAGCCGGAGCATCACCGCGCAGGACGTGATCGACGAACTCATCCGCCTCATGAAGACCCGCGGGATGCCCGCCCACATTCGCTCTGACAACGAGCCCGAGTTCATGGCGAAGGCCATCCACACCTGGCTCCAAAAAGCCGGAGTCGGCACCCTCTTCGTGGAGTCCGGGGCTCCCTGGGAGAACGGCTACGCCGAGTCCTTCCACGCCCGTCTGCGCGATGAGTTCCTGAAAGCCGAACTCTTCAGCAACCTACAAGAAGCCAAGGCTCTGGGAGAGCAGTGGCGCTGGGAGTACAATCACGAGCGGCCGCACAGCTCCCTGGGGTCCCTGACCCCGAGTGAGTTCGCCGCCGGCCGGCTGCCCTCGAGCGTCGTCTTGGGGGCGGCGTTATCCTTCCGGACGATCAAGGGTGGTCAGACGCCGTCGCGATCTGGAACGGGATGGTGGCGAAGGTCCCCGCGGTCGTCGTTCAGCCGACCTCGGCGGACGATGTGGCTGCGGTCGTTGACTTTGTCCGCAACGAAGGACTCCTGTTGAGCGTGAAGTGCGGGGGTCACAACATAGCGGGGACCTCGATAGCTCAGTCCGGGGTAACCCTCGATATGTCAAGGATGCGGTCGGTCTCCGTCGATCCTCAGGCCCGTGTTGCCCAGGTCGATCCCGGGTGCCTTCTCGGAGACGTGGACCAAGCCACCCAGGAGCACGGACTCGCCACGGTGCTCGGCTTTGTCTCTCAGACCGGAGTGGCCGGTCTTACGCTGGGCGGCGGTTGGGGCTATCTGACCCGTCGTTTCGGCTGGACCGGCGACAACCTCGAGGAAGTCGAGATCGTGACCGCCGACGGGAAGATCCGTACAGCCAACCGGGAGGAACATCCCGATCTGTTTTGGGCCGTGCGCGGGGGAGGCGGCAATTACGGAGTAGTGACCCGCTTCGAGTTTCGTCTCCATGAAGTGGGACCGATGATCACTGGTGGTCTTATTGCCTGGAGCGCCGAGAGGGCGGAGGAGGTTCTCGAAGCCTACCGAGACCTGACCTCCACCGCGCCGAGAGAGCTGACGGCAGCCACGGTGATCCGGCTCGCGCCTCCAGCACCGTTCGTTCCGGAAGAATAGCACGGCAAGCCAGTCGGCGGCATGTTGGTCTGCTACAGCGGGGACGCACCCGACTCAGCGCTCGCTCCCATCTACGGCATCGGCGATCCGATTGCGAACGTAGTCACCTCCAAGCCGTACGTTGCACAGCAGTCGATGCTGGATGCAAACGAGCCGAAGGGACCGCACCGCTACTGGAAGACCGAGTATATTCCGGAGCTGCCGGACGGGTTTCTGAGCGCCTTTCGTGAGGGTGGGCTCGCAGTCACCTCTCCGCTGTTCCAAGGGGTCATATTTCACCTCGGGGGAGCACTAAACGAACGCAGCGCGGACGACGGGGCCGCCGACAACAGAGACGCCTAATTCATTAGCGGCTTCTCGGGTACGTGGCCGCCCGACGCACCTGCGGAACCGCATGTCAAATGGGTCCGGGATTCCTGGGAGAGTATCCGCGGCTACTCGACCGGCGGCAACTACGTGAACTTCCAGCTCGCCGACGACGACCAGAATCGACTGCAGGCCGGTTATCGGGATAACTTCCAGCGGCTCCAAGACATCAAAGCCGAATACGACCCCCACAACCTGTTCCGGGTCAATCGCAACATAAGCCCGGCCGCGTAGAGCGGGCCGGCTACCCGGTCCGCTCTTTCTGCTTGGATGAGCAGATTGGGGCCGGGAGCCGGTGATGCCTGCGAAGAGGGCGGTGAATCGAGGACCGTTCCGGTTCACACTCTTGAGGTTCACACTTTTAAAGCTGCATAATTTACATGTAGAGTGGGGCTATACGCTCTTGCGCTGCAGCGCGTGGTCTTGGCTCTGCCGGTAGCCTGGTTCGAGGGGAGGTGGGTGCGGGCGAGATGAGAGAATTGTGGGAATTCTTCTCTTCAAACCGGGAAGCAGTGCTGGATTTGACGGTGGAGCATATATGGCTCGTCCTGGCGGCCGTCTCGATTGCAGTTGTGCTGGGGATCGTCTTGGGTCTACTGTCCTCCTACTGGGTGTCTTCCCCGGTGCGCTGGTCTAACCTCTTCTGGAGCTACGCACTGTCGCGCGCTCCCGCTTCCCTGGTGGCGAGCTTTCTCTACGTGCCATCCGCCTTGACCATCTTGATCGCCTGGGTGTGGTTGCGTGAGGTGCCCACGGCGCTCACGGTGGTCGGGGGGTCGGTCGCGGTGCTGAGGGTGTTCATCGTGAACACTTGGGGGCGGCGGAGGCTTCCGCAGGCATCCTAGACCTCCGGGCTGCAGCCCGCGCCGACTTGAGTGATTCAGTACGGCGTTTCCTGGGAAAAAGAGAATACAGACTAGAACAATGCGTGAGGTCCCGCCAGGTGTGCGGGGAAGAGCATCAGCTGTTATGTAATCTGAATCCCCACCGTGCCCTACTCGCTGCCCTCCGCGCCCGGACCGTCTTTGATGAACTCGTAGCCCACTTTCTCACAGGCGACGAAGCCACCGTCGAGGTTGTAGAGGTTGGTGTAGCCCTCCTCTGCCCACACGGCGGCGGCGATTCGGCTCATGTGGTCGCTCTGACAATAGACGACGATTTTCGCGTCCTTGTCATCGGGCAGCTGGTCCACGTGCCCGGCGGCCTCGTCATAGGGGATGAAGAGATCCGTTAGCGGAATCTCCCCCTCATAGG
>DASRMJ010000148.1:0-4453 GCA_035647995.1 Thermoleophilia bacterium
CCATACGAAGACGTCCTGAGCGGTGACCTCATCCGGGGTCTTGCTCAACCTTCCGAAGAAGTCCTGGAGCATGCGGGAGTAGCCCTCCACGGTGCGACGAGAACCGGAGCGACGCTCCTTCTCGACCAGGAAGGCAATGAGGGAGCGTTCCCAGCCGACGAGATCTTCGAGGGGATAGGCGACGGCGGCGCTGCGCATGGGGTCCTCCTTGGTCAGATTGACACCATGTTTGCGTTCGTTCGGAGACACAGCAAGTCGTCGAGGGAGCGGCAGTGGAGCGGCCGGGAGGCAAGGGTCCGTGCCTGCATTGGGCGGAGAAGCGCACTCTCTGGATGGGTCGCGCGTGGGGCGTCAGGCATCGATGCTCGGACTACTCCGGTAGACGAAGCTCCGGGACGATGTCGGCGAGGTCGACAATCTTGACGCGGTCCCGGACGGTGGCGTAGTACTCACCCACAGTCGAGAAGCGTGAGCCGTGAAGCTTCTGGAAACTGAGTGCCGCAGATGCATTGCGACTGAGGGCGCTCTTCAGAGACCGGCGTCCGTTGAGAAACCGGAGTGGCTGCCGCTCACCTACGACGTAGAGGAGGCGACGTTTGTCCGTGTCGGCGCTCGCCAGCCTGAAGAGGTCGATGAAGAGCCCGTTTTGGCGGATGGATTCCGGGCCGCCCTGCCAGGTGACGAACTTGAACTCCGCAATCTGTCGGTCGGTTTCGAGGTCGTAGGCCTTGCCCGTGTTGCCGGAGGCAAGCGAGAGGCCCAGGATGACCTCACCGGGCTCGAGAACGTAGGGCAGGGCGGTGAGGATGCCAACAGCGTGCACGATGTCATTGATACGACCTGCGAGTTGCTTGATGGTGAGGGCAGCATCCAAGACGACGGAGTCGACGTTCTCTTCGACAAGCCGATCAGCTGCCTGTTCGCGGGTCAGGGAGGCTAAACTGGACTCGAGTAGTGAGATGCGGAGCGTGAGCTCCTCCGGAGACGCGAACGAGGCCAGCGTGGCCAGGGCGTGTTGCAGATGATCGGCGGGAGCCGCTGGTGGCAGGTCGGTGTCCATCAGAGAGAGTCTAGCGTAGACGCCGCCCCTCTGGGCCGCCCGCAGCCGGGTGGCCGCCGAGATCGAGGAGCGCTCAGCGCCCCCGCCCCCGGAATCCTCCTCCGCCTCCTCGTACCATCCGCACGACGACCAGGAGCACTACCGCTCCCAGGACGGCCACCCCAAAACTCGGCCAGTTCCATCCGGTCACGCCAGATTGCCCGAATTGGTTCATCAGGAATCCGCCCAACACGGCTCCCACGATGCCCACAAAATCCACGCCAGGATACTCATGGTCGAACCCCCTATTGAGATCGTGTTGCCGGTCGAGTCTCTGCGCTTGATGGTGTCCCGTCAAGTGAGCGCATATGTTGTCAAGGTCTCCCGAGCCGACACGCGCAGCTCCTTGTGTCACTCGGCAAAATGGCGCTTGAGGCACCGTCCATCGTCACTGTTCGAGGATCCGCATCACCGTGTCGCGCTGGATCCCCACCGCCCGATGATCCTCGACCTCTGGCAGCCCATCACGGGCTCCACGGGCGATCATGTCCGCGTGGCGACGTATCGCCGCCCGGTCTTCCGGTCGGCGGGCAAACCCCGCGATCGTGGCCAGGGTCTCCAACAGCCGCATTGTGACAGCCGTGCTTGAGCGGCCATACTCCCTGATCTGGTTGAAGGCCGTGTCTATGACTTCCGGGAAGGTGAGGGGGCGGCCGACCACGCGTAGATGGTGCTCATCATCGAACTGCGCCGCGGGCGGGGATCCCCTCTGTGCGAGCCGACAGAGAGCGGATCCCAATCGGTCAACGGCCGCTATCGCCGTGAAGGGGTCGTTCACTCCCGGGGAGAGCGCCCGCACCGCGATCTCGACGAGCTGGATCACCGTGAACTCGAAGTCTTGCCCGGGGGCCCGCTGGCTGCCAACGACGAACGCAGACCCAGCCCTGTCCTCCACGTCCCCGGTCAGGCGGCTGCCCGGCCAGATGCTCACCAGTGGCGCACCGGAGACGACGTACTCGCCGACCCGCCGTTCCAGGCGTAGGATGGCCTCCTCCTCTTCGGCGAGCCTCGTCAGCGCATCGGTGTCGATCAGGAGGACATAGCCGTCATCCGGACTGCCGATCACGCGGGCTTCCTGATCGAACTCGTCGGGCACGGCGGCATCGGGACGCCCTTTGCCGGGCGGAGCGTCGTCCGGGGACAGGGCGTCCGGATACAGACGGTCGACGGCCCGCAGCAACTCGCCGCCGATCCGCGCCACCATCCGGTCGGCCTGGATTGAAACCGAGACGTGGTGGATGAAGAAGATCAACACCCCCAAGCTTGCGAGCGCAAAACCTACGCCGATCGTGACCGAAAGGTGCGGTACGAAGACGTCACCGGTTCGGACGATGGATCGCAGGACGAGGAGGCAGTAGAGGAAGGTTGCGACGAAAGTGCCCAGGACGAGCTGGTTGGTGGTGTCCCGCATGAAATTGCGCAGGACCCGAGGACCGAGCTGAGATGAGGCGAGCGACAATGCGATCAAGGTCAAAGAGAATACGACGCCCGCGATCGTGATCATCGAGCCGGCTATGGTCTGGAGTACCGCGCTGGCCCCTTCGGCACCGCCGGCGTAGGCCCAGCCCACGTTCCCGAACCGCTCGGTGAGCACCGCCCTGTCGAAGGCTATCGCTCCGAACGCCAGAGCGGCTGCACCCGCGGCCATGGCTGACGGCAGGAACCAGAAGCTGGACCGGAGGTTACCCCAGTACTTGAGAACGAGGAACTTCATGCCCTAGGACCTCCCGGACTCCGATTCCCCGACCTTCCGAGACCTGCGGCGCTCCTCTTCCCAGCGCGATCGCGGTTCACGCCTCGATAGGGGCTCGGATCGTAACCCCCAGCAGGGGAGGTCTTCGTCTCAGGCCTCAATCCGGGGTCGCGGCGGCTCCGTCGTCCCCACGCGCGTGGGGGTGGACCGGGTATCGTGACACGGGGCTGCGGATCCTGATGAGGAAAGAAGGACTGTTTGTCCTACCGGATCCACGTATCCACCGAGCCGACTCCAGGGCTGGTTCGACGCTAAAGCCCTCTGGCCCCGCAAGCACTACTCCCCGGAAGAGGAGGTATTCGCCGAGGTTCTCCTCCTGGTTCAGCGACTGCGAGAGCAGGTATCCAGTCTCAATCTCCAACGGCAGTTCTGGCGGAGCGGTACCTCTCCATCCGCTACACCGAGCGCCTCACGGAAGCCGGCGCCGTCACCTCGGTGGGATCACGCGGCGACAGCTACGATAACGCTCTGGCCGAGTCGATCATCAGGCTCTACAAGACGGAGCTCATCCGCAAGCGTGGGCCCTGGCGAACGCTCGAAGACCTGGAATTCGCTACCCTCGAGTGGGTCGACTGGTTCAACCACCGTCGGCTGTTGGAGCCCATAGGCAGCATCCCCGCGGATGAGTTCGAGGAGATGTGCGCCCATCAGCTAGCCCACTCCGAGGAAGAGGGACTCAAACATACGAGTCTCCGGTGAGCCCGCGGTTCAGTATCGGAGGGACGCCAATCAGACTCGATGTATCGGCCCGGTGCTCGTCGGGTAGTGATAGGAAAGATGGGAGGGACACTCGTGCAACGTGATGGGAGGCGGGCGATGAGAGGCCGAAAACGCAGCGGCTTTCGGGGCGCGGCCCAAAAGCTCTCCGAGCGAGCGGTAGCTGGGCTTTCGAAGCTCGATGCGGAAGATAGGCTCGATGTCCTGAGCCAAGCGGCTGAAGACTTGGTTGACAGGGCGGAAGAAGCGATCCCCAGAGTGCGGAAGAAGGCCAAGCGGGCGACCGGTCGCGCCGCACAATTGGCGGACCGTGGGGTGAGGGAAGCGGCCCGCTATGCACCGGAAGCGCAGAAAAAGGTGGGGGTGCTGGCATCCGAGGCGCAGAAGAAGGCGGCAACCCTCGCCTCTGATGCCGGAGCCCGAGCAGAGGGGTACGCCGCTGAGGGAGCGCGGCTTGCGCAGCACTACCGTGGCAAGGCGGCGCGTGAGGCTCAGGAGAAGTCTGCCGGCGTCGCAGCAAGGACGGGGTCAATGTTAGACGGGGTGGCCTCGTCAGTGGAGTGCGCCTACAAACCCGTGCGCTGGGCGTTGCGCCTTCGATACCTGGTCCGTCCGGCAGCCCTTGTGGTCGGGTCGGCACTGGTGTACAAGCGCTGGCTGAGACATTGGTCGTTCTCTTGGGGTGCTTCCCCGGAGGAGGAGTTCGAATCCATGCCCGGTGACGACTTCGTGACCGATCCGCAATGGATCACGACGCGGGCAGTGAGTATTGACGCACCGCCCTCGCGGGTCTGGCCCTGGCTTGTGCAGATGGGCCAAGGCCGCGGCGGACTATACAGCTACGACCGCCTCGAGAATCTCGTCGGAAGCCGAGTGAGCAGTGA
>DASRMJ010000149.1:0-8912 GCA_035647995.1 Thermoleophilia bacterium
CGGTCCCGTCTGGACGATCCGAGCCTCTCGCTCGAATCGCGGCGCGCCGTGGAGCTCATGGTCGGGGACGTGGGTCGCCTAAGGCGTTTGATCGAAGACCTGCTCGAGATCAGCCGTATGGACTCGGGGGCCGAGGAACTCAGGGTGGAGGAGTTCGACGTCGCCGCGTTCCTCCAGCAGGTGTCCCAGGCGAGAGGGTGGCCGCGCCAGGTGGAACTTCGGATCGATCCCGCCGAATCCGGCATCCCGGTCGCCACCGACCGCAGGCGCTTGGAGCGGATCGTGGTCAACCTCGTCGAGAACGGGCTACGGCACGGCGCTCCTCCGATATGGGTCGACGCCCGCGTTGTTCACGACCCCGGTGGGGGAGAGAGCCAGTTCGCGCTCGACGTCACCGATCATGGAGCCGGCATCCCCCCAGAACACCTAAGCGAGGTATTCCAACGCTTCTACAAGGCCGACCCCAGCCGCACCTCGAGTGGCGGCGCAGGAAGCGGCCTCGGACTGGCGATCGCCTGGGAGAACGCCCGACTCCTGGGCGGACTGCTGCGGGTCAAGAGCAACGTGGGCGAGGGCACTCGCTTCTCTCTGCGCATCCCTGTTACGCAACCGTTACGCCAAAGAGAAACACCTGTGATTCCAGGGGCGCAGAATGACAGCACTGGGTTCCTGCAAGAGGAGGCGGACAATGAGTGATGACGCGTACACCCAAGAGAAGCGGCATGTACAAGGAGGCGGTCGGCGGTCGGCGCCACTGCCTTCGCTCCTGACGACGTCGACGGCGATCCTGGTGGTGATGTCGGCCGCCCTGCTGGCGCTCGCAGGATGCGGGTACTCATCGACCGTCAAGGACGGCGGACCGGTGACCACCGTTGCCGGCACCGGCACGACCGAGTCGACTGGGCCCACCACCGATACCACCACCCCCGAGCAGACCACCACGACCGTACCGGGCGAGACGGTCGATGTGCTCGCGTTCTTCATGAAGGGCGAGTATCTGGCGCCGGTCCGCCGTCACGTTCCGGCGACCAAAGAGGTGGCCAAGGCGGCCATGATGGAACTGGTTGCCGGACCCACCGCCGAAGAGCAGGCCGCCGGCTTCGTCACGGCCATCCCTGATAAGACGCTGTTCCTTGGGGTCGAGATGCAGGGCTCGGTCGCTACGGTCGACCTCTCCAAGGAGTACGAATCGGGCGGCGGCAGCATGTCCATGTTCGCCCGCCTCGGACAGGTCGTGTATACGCTGACACAGTTCCCGTCCGTCAGCAGTGTGAGCTTCAAGTTGGACGGACAGCCGATCGAAGTGTTCAGCGGCGAGGGCCTGCTCCTCGAACATCCTATGACCCGAGCTGACAACGAGTATGTGACGAACCCCATCCACGTCGAGTCACCGGTGTTCGGAGACACCGTGACGAGTCCGCTCCGCATCTACGGCACGAGCAACGTGTTTGAAGCCACGTCGCAGGTGCGCATCCTGGATTCCGCCGGCGGCACCCTGAACGAAGTGTACGTCACCGCCACCTCCGGCACCGGGACCCGCGGCACCTACGACGTCACCGTGCCCTTCACGGCCGCCCCGGGAAGTGACATCACGCTGATGAGCTTCGAGTACTCGGCCAAGGACGGCTCGATGATCAACATCAGCGAGATTCCCCTGCACGTTGCCCCATGAATCGGACGGGCGCCTGAGCTGGATGGGCGCCTGAGCCGGACGGGCGACCGGCCGGCGCCCCGAACGCCCAGAGGCCGGAGAGCTGATCTCCGGCCTCTTCTTCTTCCCCGCGCCGGGCACGCAGCACGCAGTCTCCGCGGGCCCATCGACGGCGCCGGGTTCCCTCGACCGCCGTCACCCATGCGATCCGCCTCTGGCGGCCAATCTCTCGAATTCCTGATGCGCGAGCACTGCCTGCAGTCGGTTCTGCACTCCCAGCTTCCGGTAGATGTTGTTGGTGTGGGTCTTGATGGTCTTTTCAGTGATGTAGAGGCGCGTGGCCACCAACTTGTTCGGAAGCCCCTCAGCGATCAGCCCCAAGATCTCCGACTCCCGAGCGGTGAGATTGTCGAAGCGACGCGCGAGTTCTCTCTCCTCGCCGGTGACGGGGAGGCTGTCGCGCCCCGCCGCCGACAGCCGGGACGGAAGCCGCCCGATCCGCACGTCGGTCGGGTACGTGTCTCCGTGGGCCAGCCGTCGGTAGTAGCGCTGATGGCGTTCGGGCAGGGTGGGAACGACGTGGTCCTCGACGAAGGCCCCCGATCCGATGCGAGAGCAGAGTGCCAAGATGGGCGTGGCAACCCGTGACTCCAGATGGTAGAAGTGCACGAAGCCGTTAGCGGCGGCCAGGCGCATCGCTTCGCCCAGTGCGCGCCCGGCGCCGGCCTCGTCCCCGCGTTGGGCGGAGAACCACCCCGAGTAGAACAGGGCGTGGGAGAGGGGCGCCTCGAACCCCCAGCGCCGTGACAGCTGGATCACCTGGGCAAGAACAGCGCCGGCTTCGTCCTCCGCGCCCGAAACCGCCAAGTCCATGCCCACGCCGCACAGGATCTTCACTCGGTCTGACATCGAGAGTTGGTGTTGCTCAACGAGATCAAGAGCTGTCCGATGGTGCTCCAAGGCGCGTTCGGCGCCTCGATTGCACCGACAGATCTGCCCGAGAAGGTCCTCTGCCCACACCAGGGCTTCCATGTCGCCCGTCTCGGTGCCCAACTCCACCGCCTCGCGCAGGTGCTGCACGGCCGCCCGGAAATCGCCCTCCCCCATACAGACGGCGGCCACGGTGAGCCGCGAAGGAACCTCAAGGAAGGCCAAGCCTCGGGATGCGATCAGCGCGCGGGCCGCGTCTACCTGGATGCGTGCTTCCTCGTACCTACCCGTGAGGTACAGGGTGGTGGCTGCCGTGTTCAGCGCAGTGGCTGTGTGGAGCACAGTGTGCGAGTGGGACATCCGTACGGCTCGCCTGGCCCAATCTAGGGCTGTGAGGTAGCGCCCGCGCAGCATGAAGAGCCGAGCTCGATGGCCCGCGACCCTGATCTCTAGCGCCTTCCGCGCGACAGGCGGACAGGCGGCCAGAACCAACTCCAGACGCTCGACCGCGTCGTCCCACCGGCACAAGGCCAGGAGGACGGCACTGATGTTCACCCCTACCTCGGTCTTCTCCGCAGGCCTGGCGGCAGCCTTCTCCGCCCGCATGAGAGCGCTCAGACAATCGTCCCAACGCCCCAAGACATAGAGGCAGAATCCCTGGCCGAGAGCGGCTTGGAAGACGCCGTCTTGGTCGTGGAGTTGCGCGAAGCTACGATGGGCCACGGCATAAAGCGGCTCCGCTTCACGCCATCCACCGCGGTCTTGGAGGATCCGCGCTTTCAGAAGAGCCAGCCACGGCTCATGGCCTATGCTCGCATCCGGCAGAAGCTCCAGCCACTCGTGGCGGGCGATGGCCTGGGAAGCGTTCAGATTCCCAGCCAGGATGTGACGCACGGAGGTGATGGCCCCCTCGGGCCGTCCGGCCCGCAGATACAGATCGATGGCAGCTCGATGCTCTCCGATCCCCTCCAGGTGCGCCGCCGCCCCGCACATGGTGCTCTCAGCCTTCTCGACGCCCGCTCTTCGGGCTTGGGTCTCGGCGAAATCTCGGATGAGACGATGCAACGTGTACGCCCGGTGACCCGTCCTCATCATGAGGAACCCGGCGTCGGCCATCTCTTCGCACAACCGCTCGGCTCTCGCACACGACACGCTGAAGACGGCGGCGTCCCGGGGGAAGACCACACGCTCCAGGGGGAAGGCCTCCATCAGGAAGGTCGCAGTGTCCGGATCCAAGGTGGAGAGCACCCCCTGCGCGAGGTACTGGTTGAGGTGTCGTCCGTGCCGAGCGAGCGCGAGCACGCGCTCCCGGGTGGGCAGCCTCCCGTCTCGGCTCAGGTGCCGCCCCATGAGCACGAGCGCCACGGGCCACCCCTCGGACATCCGCCACACCGCCCTGGCATCCGCGAGGGACAGATCGACACCCCAGAACTCGCGGGTCCACTCTTTGACTTCGGTGGGGGTCAGGCGCAACCGCCGGGTCCCTATGTCGATGCAGCGGCCGGCGTCCCGCAGAGGGTCGAGATCCAACGTGATCGGGCCCCGGGACGACAAGACCAATACCCACCCGTTCGGCAGAAACCGGGCCAGCCACCCGATGACGTTGACAGCCGCAGATGAGGACGCCACCTTGTGGACGTCGTCCAGCCCGACGACGACGTTCGGGCCCATGTAGGCCCGCAGCTCCTCGGCCAGTATCGCCTCGACCTCCGAGACCGCCCCGGTCTGCGTGGAGTCTTGATGCAGCACCGCGAGAGCCTCGCGGCCGAGACCCGGGCAGGGTGCGTCGAGTGCTTCGATCAGGAACGTGAGGAGGCGGAGCGGGTCGCGATCATCCTCGTCGAGGGCGACGTACGCGGAGTCCGGAGCCGCGAGAGACAGCATGTCGGCCATCGCCGCCGTCTTGCCGTATCCGGGGCCCGCGGCCAAAGTGATGACGCCGCCCCCGCGCAGCAGTCGCGCCGCGGTCCGCAGTCGATGGCGCGGAAGGACCTGCCCCTGCTGGGGCACACTCAGCTTCGGGCTCGACGACCCAGGCACCATCCACACTTCCCCATCGGAAGAGGTGACAGGTCCGAGCGCACCGACACTCCCGCGCGGTATCGCTGCCGCCTGTCCTGCTATCTGTGCAAAGGTAACCATCTTCACTCGCTCTGGCTAGAGGGAAGTGCGGGCCGGCGCGCCGGCCCGCACCAGATCACGTGTGCGATCGATCAGAGATACTCGAGGCGTCGGGCGACCACCGACACGGCCTTGCGCTCCTCGCCGTCCTTCTCGTAGGTGTCCTGCCGAAGACTACCTTCCACGCCCACGCGCCTCCCTTTGGCCAGGTTGTCGGCGGCGGCCTCCGCCTGCGAGTTCCACACCTTGACGCGAAAGAAGTCCGCCTCCTCAGCATTCCGGTCCACCGCCAAGATGAAGCTGGACACCTTCGACCCGCCGGTCACCTCCTTCAGATCGATCTCTGTAGCCAACCGACCCACGAGTTGCACGCTGTTCATAATCCCCTCCTTGTAGACGCAACCTGCCTCACCACCGCCGCCGGATCCGACCCGCCTCGCGGGTGGGCCGCCCGGCCGCACCCCTTGGTAGATCGAGGGCGACCGTGAAGACAAGGTAGCGGGCGCGCGTCTGCTTCCGAATACTCCAGTGGTTGGAACCAGAGTGACGAGAGGGCCCGAGGCCATTTGCGCCTGTGGAAAACCACGGTCCCCGTAGCCATGCCGCAGTCCCGTAAGAGGGGGTGTGAAGGGGAATTAAGTCTTAGCGTGGATTTGACGATAAGTAGAACACGATGGACGCCAACCTCCCCACAGGACTCGTAGCGCTCACCCTGAGCGCCCTGCTCGCCGAAGTGTTGCGAGAGCAGTCCGCCGACCGGGACTTCCCAGCGCTCCTCGTGGCCAACATGGCCCTGCTCCCGTTCGTGAGACCGAAGTAGCCTCTGTCCCTCGCGCTGCGGCCCGCCACGACCCGGCGCCACCTGACTCTCTGCGGCATACCGACACCCGGCCCGGATCCGCGACCGGCTTCATTCACCGTATTCCCCTGTAGTTCGTGACATTCGCCACCAAAGCTCTTGAGCCACCAGGGTTTCTTGAGTTATACTGCTGATCCGATTACGTGATCGGACTTGCGTCCTTGACGCAGCAACGACCGCCCCGATGGCGGCAACGGTGCTCACGCACCCTTGGCCCGACGGCCCCCCGACCAGCGACCAACGCCCTTTCGCCACCCCGCGAAGGCGCGCACCGGAGGTGCACATGACCAAGGTCACCGCGAAGAAGACCTCGTACGTGTCCCGGTTGTCCCAAGTAGTCAACGTGCCCGCGGAGGAGCGCGCCGCGCTCGAGGTCGTAGCCGCGCGCTACGCGTTCCGGGCGAACACCTACTATCTCGGTCTGATCGATTGGGACGATCCAGAGGACCCTATCAGACGCATCATCATCCCAAGCGCCGAAGAGTTGGGGGATTGGGGTCGGCTCGACACCTCCAACGAGCACTGCTACACCAAGGTCCCGGGGTGCGAGCACAAGTACGAGTTCACCGGCCTCCTTCTGGTGAACGACCTGTGCGGGGGCTACTGTCGGTTCTGCTTCCGCAAACGCCTGTTCATGCACGGCAACACCGAGGTGCAGCGCGACGTGGGACCCGGTATCGAGTACATCCGGCAGCATCCGGAGATCAACAACGTGCTGCTCACGGGCGGTGACTCGCTTCTGCTCTCGACCAAGCACATCGACCACATCCTATCGGAATTGCGGGCGATCGAGCACGTGCAGATCATCCGATTCGGCAGCAAGATGCCGGCATTCAACCCCTTCCGCATCACCGACGACCCCTCGCTCCTCGAGGTGCTCGCGCGTCACAGCCTGGATGACAAGAAGATCTACGTCATGACCCACTTCAACCACCCGCGCGAACTCACGCCCGAAGCGGTCAAGGCGGTGAACCTCTTGCAGAAGGCGGGCGTGGTCACTGCCAACCAGACTCCGCTCCTGCGAGGCGTCAACGATGATCCTGAGGTTCTGGGCGAACTCTTCAACCGACTGTCATACGCCGGCGTGCCGCCTTATTACGTGTTCGTCGGGCGCCCGACGAGAGGTAACCGTCACTTCGCAGTCCCCGTCGAAGAAGCCTTTGAGATCTTCGAACGGGCACGCATGAAGTGCTCCGGACTGGCAATGAGGGCGCGTCTCGTGATGTCGCACGCCACGGGCAAGATCGAGATCGTCGGGCGCACAGAGACGGAGACCTACTTCCGGTATCACCGAGCGGCGGACCCCACCGACAAGGCACGCTTCTTGGTCTTTCCCGGCAACCCCGAGGCCTACTGGTTCGACGACTACGTCGGGGCGCTCGACGACTACGCGCCCACCAACCCGTTCGCCTGCTACGAGCTGAACTGAGAGAATTCAGGCCCGACCGCGATTGCGCGCCCTGAAGGCCTAGCCGTGTAGACAGCGCCCAAGTCGGCGGCCGCCGTCGTACGGAGCGACCGCGACGAGATGGTCACCGGCCTCCAAACGGGTGTCGCCACGCGGGACGATGCGTGCTCCCTTGCGGTGGATCGAGATGATCAGGCACTCCGGCGGCAGATTGAGATCGCGCAGAGCGTGACCGACCGCCGCATCATCTGCGGTGAGATCGAACTCGACCACGTGGGAACCTGTGGCATGCTCGACCCGGCGGCGGTCGAGCCGGTGGAACCAATCCTCACGCTTGTACAGCGCTTCGCTGTACGCACGGATGATGTCGCCGCGCCGGAGAACCCCCATGATCTTGCTGGGGTCGTCTCGATCCACCACCGGGATACGTCCCACGTCGAACGCTCCCGAGCGACGCAAGACCGACTCAAGGGATTCGTCCGGGTAGGCGACTTCCAGGTCGACCGTCATGATGTCGGCGACCGTGCCCTCGACTCCGACGCTCCGCAAACCGCGTTCCAGGTCACCGAGAGTCACTACGCCCACGAACCGTCCGTCCGTGTCCACGACCGGGACCCCGTGGTGGCCGGTCTCGTGGAACAGGACGGCAAGATCGTCGAGCGACATCGTCGGTTGGGCCGAGTGCATGGTTGTCATGGGTGTCATGACCTCGCCCACGTCCACCCCGGAGGTGACCCCGAGGCCCGCTCTCGCCCGAAAGTCTATCCCTCGCCTCACCAGCTTGAGCGTGTAGATGCTCTCCGGCTCCAGCCTGGCCGCTACTACGGTGGCCACCACCGTGGCGAACATGAGCGGGAGCATGATGCGGTAGTCCAGGGTGAGCTCGAAGAGGATGACGATCGACGTGATGGGAGCGCGGGCGGCGGCCGCGAAGACCGCCGCCATGCCCACGGTGGCGTAGGCGCCGCTGGTGGCCGTGATGGCGGGGAAGAGACCGTGCATGACCTTCCCGTATGCGCCGCCCAATACGGCGCCCACGAACAGTGCCGGCGCGAAGACACCGCCGGAGAACCCGGAGCCGAGCGTCAGCGAGGTGGCAAGGACTTTGGCGAAGATGAGGAGCACCAGGAGCCAAAGGGCGAGCGACCCGTTCAGGGTCTGCTCGACCACTCCGAAACCCGTCCCGAAGACCTGCGGCAAGAAGTAGCCGAGCAGTCCCAGCAACGCACCACCGAGCACGGGCTTCAGGTAGGGGGGAAAGCGCAGATCGTCGAACAGGTCTTCGGCGAAGTACAACGTGCGCACGAAGAACCCGGCGCCGAAAGCGGCCACCACGCCCAGCCCCAAGTACATCAGCAACTCCCAAGAGCTCACCAGCGAGTATGCCGGCACCGCGAGCGACGGGTGGTCCCCCAGGAACAGGCGACTGATGACGCTTGCCGACACTGCGGAGAAGACCATGGTGCTCACCGCCGGCACCGTGTACTCGCCGAGCAACACCTCAAGCGCGAACATCACCCCGGCGATGGGGGCGTTGAACGTAGCGGCCACGCCGGCCGCGGCACCGGAGCCGACGAGGGCGAGGATCCGAGTGTTGCTGAGCTTCAGCCGCTGACCCAAGACCGAACCGATCGCCGCTCCGATCTGGACGATCGGACCCTCGCGGCCGACGGACCCCCCTGATCCGATCGTGACGGCCGACCCCAAAGCCTTCACCAAGATCACCACCGGGCGGATGCGGCCGCCGCGCACGGCCATGGCGGTCATGACTTCGGGGACCCCGTGACCCTTGGCCTCGGGCGCGAGGAAGTGCACCAGCGGGCCCACGATCAGCCCACCGATGATAGGTAGCAGAATCACGTATCCGCCACCCAGGAACCCGAATGCCGAGCCCCCCTGCTCGAAGAACAGACGGTGGAAGACCTCGATGGCCCAGATGAAGA
>DASRMJ010000150.1:0-17800 GCA_035647995.1 Thermoleophilia bacterium
TTTCATGGGGCGCCGATGATCGAGTACCGTTGACGGTCGTCCCCCGCTCTCGCCGAGTCGGGTGAACGAGGACCGTGCGACCGGTCCCATTACCCCAGACGCGGCCAACCGGCTTCCCCGGGACCATTGGCCAACCCGAGTGCTACGCGCATCAAGAGGGCCGCCTGCCAGGGAAACACTGCTTGGCGGGCGGCTATTCTCAAGGAGAGGATTAGCCATGGCAAAGCGTGTAAGAAAGATATACGAGGACACTGCGGATGTGGCCAAGGAGAAGGTCGCCGACGCCACAGGAGCGGTCAAAGATAGGGCCATCGAGGCGTCGGAGGTCGCGAAGGGCAAGGCGGTTGAGGCCATAGAGACCATCAAAGACAAGGCGGTGGATGTGCTCGACACCGTCGTAGAAAAGACACGGGATCTCAGCGAGGAAGCCCGCTCCGTGGCCAGCGACCAACTCAGTCGAGGTTCGCGCCAGGTCGCCTCCCGGGTCAAAGCAACAGGGGAGAGCGTTCATTCCGTCGAAGATGCACTGCGACGGCACGGCCAGGAACACGCCGCCGACGTCGCTTCGCACGCGGCGGATCGACTTGAGAGTGTTGGCTCACGCCTCCAAGACGTAGGACACAGATCCAGGTGGTCGCGATTCAGGGCCTTTCTTACGAAACCCTGGTTGCTGGTGGCCGGCGCCCTGCTTGTGGCCATCGTCGTGTACCGCTTCCTGAAGACCCCGGGCGAACGCGACACCTAAGGAGACTGAGCGTGAGGAGATCCGGGACGCCGGGGGAGAACGCGTGGGGCCTGAAATCTGGCGAAAGAGCCCATTGCAACAGGTGAAACAGCCCAGAATCCTCTTGCCCAACCGAAATGACGTCAAAGGTATCCGCAGGTGCGTCCCCAGGCGCACGAGCACTTGCAGCACTGGATCGATCAGGCCCGAAAGATTCCCAGCCCAGAGCTGCAGGAGCAGGCCCTGGCGAGTTAGAGTCCACACGTGTGGCGCACGAACTTCTCGGTGGTCGCCTCTTGAAAATGAGGTGACCACTGCTCCATCCTCGAGGGGGGCCTACTTGCCATCGGCATGAGGGCGCAGATGGAGACGTAGGCACCGAATGACAGACCCGCTTTCTTCAATGCCGGGCAACTCAAGAAGCGAAAGCGTAGAATGAAGGCAGACCCAGGTGCCCGGGGCCTCCTGCGAGCGGAGTTGTGCGTCAGTTCGGAGTCAAGAGGGAGACTCAATGGTGGTTCATAGGTCGTCGTTGGTCATTCTGGTCATCGCAATCATCCTATTGCTGGGGGCGGTCGGTCTCATCGGCTGCGGGTCTACGCGGTCGGCTTCCACCACGCTCTCCCCAGGCACAGGGGCGACAGTCCCACTACCTTCTGGCGCGACCACCTCCCTGGAGACGACAGTTTCAGTGGGCACTACCGTCCTTGGAGGCCAGACCCCCGCGCTCACCTTCCTCGGACCGGTGAACTTGGATACGTGGCGTGCCCTGCGCGAGATTGTCATGAATGCTGGAGATGACGGCCAGAAGGTGCTCGACGAAGCAGCCGGACTCGCTACGGGTCCACCAGTAGAGGTGGGCATCGCCGAACGCGATGCGGTGACGGGTATCGGGTACGCGGCGGGAGCCACCACCAGTCAGCCCGTTGGCGTCGCCATCGATGTTGACGGGAAGCAGGTTGTAGTCTTCGCTTTCAGCGTCATAGGCGCGCCGGACACGACGACCATCGTCGGCTTTGAGAGGCAGACGAACCTCGTGGGTCTGGTCGAGGGGCCGCTACCGATCTCCGATTCCACGGGCAACATGACCACCATACCCTCACCCTGAACTGGTCGCATCCCCGAACCGCCGCCTTGCCTCGCAAGAGGTACCGGGGGTTCGAATCCCCCCTCTCCGCCTTCTAGTTCATTTTCCAGGTAAGCGTGAGGAAGAGTCCGGTCGCCATGGCCGGGCGTTCGCATTCTTGGGGGCGTTGCCGAGGGCCTCGCCGAAGACGAGGGACTCAAGAGGCCAGGTCTCCGGTGAACCCGGGACGTTGTCTGATGGTCGTTGACCAGCAGGCGGGCTGTGCGGTAGGCGCTTCGGCACCCAGCATTCCCCCCGAACACGCGGCAGCGATACTTTCTAAGCAAGCTCATGTAGGTGGCGGCCCCTTCGAGCCGGCTCGAAGGGGCCGCCACCACGCGACCGGTCGCCAAGGACATGCTCTCAAGCGTGATTCTCAACAGGAGGACGCTGGACTCCGCTCGCGGCTGACCCGCGGCCGGGAGCTGGTGGAAAAGGGCTATCTGCGCCAACGGCGCGACGGGCGCGCTTACTTGACCGAGCCGGCCAGAAGTCCCTGTACGAAGTAGCGTTGGAAGGCGAAGAACACTATCAGCGGGATCACCATCTGAAGGAAGGCGCCCGGAGCGATAACGTCGATGTTGGAGCCGAACTGACGGAGCTGATCGCGCACGAACACCGTCAGGGGCGCCGACGATGTGCGGGCGAACACCAATGCCACCAGCAGGTCGTTCCACACCCACACGAACTGAAAGATCAGGAGCGACGCGATGGCGGGTGTGCCCAGGGGCAGGACCACGCGGGTGAACACAAGGAACTCCCCGGCTCCGTCCATGCGGGCCGCCTCCAGAAGGTCACGCGGTATCCCGATGAAGAAGTTGCGCAACAGGAAGATGGCGAATGGCAGACCGAAGGCCGTGTGGAACAGGATTACTCCCGGGATGGTGCCGAACAATCCGGTGCGTCCATACAGGTCGGCCACAGGGATCAATGCTACCTGCAAGGGAACCACCAGGAGCGCAACCACCAGCAGGAAGAGCGCGTCGCGACCAGGAAACCGCATCCACGCGAACGCGTAGGCGGCCATGGCCGCGATGACCACCACCAGGGTGCACACGGGCACCGTGATCAGCACCGTGTTCCATAGAGCATGCAGCATGCCGGAGCCCTGAAGGAGCGAACGGTAGTTCTCAATCGTGAACTGGCTGGGATTGGCCAGGGCGGTCCACCACCCACTACTCGAGTTCGCGGGACCCGTGCGGAACGAAGACACCAGGAGGCCCACAGCGGGAATCAGCCACGCCACCCCCACGAAGAGAAGAAAGATCGCAGCCGGGCCTCTAGTGACGACCCGCACCAACCGGCTTGTCCAGCTCCCTGTTCTCATGATCACTGCTCCGCCCGGAATCGCCGCAGGTTGAAAGCCATGGCCGGCAGGACCAGAATGAACAGCAGGATGGCGAGAGCGCTGCCCAGACCCTGATCCTGCCCGCCGCCAAAGGAGACCTGCCACATCTCCAAGGCGATCACGTTCGCGTCGGCCAACACGGACCCCGGCGGGATGACCAAGATCAGGTCGAAGATCTTCAGCACGTTGATGAGAAGAGTGACCAATACGACCAGAAGCAGGGGCGCAAGCAGTGGCCCCGTGATCCGGCGGAACACCTGCCACTCCCCCGCCCCGTCGACCCGAGCCGCCTCCAATACATCACGAGGGATAGCGGCCAGACCGGCGCCGATGAGCACCATGGCGAACCCGGCCCAGATCCAGATGTACGAGATGATGATGGAAGGCGTGATGAGTGCGGGTCCGAGCCAGAGGATGCCGCCCCAGGCGGGCCGGAAATTGGAGTCGGCGAGCCCCACCTTGTAGGAGCCCGCCTCGATACCGGTGATCGCGAACGTGCCGTCAGGACCGGTCTTGGTCGAGCCGATGACATCGCCGGCATCGGAGAGCACCTCCACCTTCACTCCCGGCAGGCCCAACTCGCCGGGGTCGATCACGCCCGATGTTCCCGTACCTCCAACGGCAAAGTCCACCCACACGGTGCCGCCGATCGAACCAGCCTCCGTGGACGCCGCCACCGCCTGCACAGCGTCCGAGGGGATCAGGCGAGGCGGCACCGCCACCAAACCGAGTTGTGCAGTCGAACCGGCTCTGTAGTCCGCCGCCGTCACATACGCCTGAGCGTCAGACACCAGCACGTCCGGCCGCGACGGCCTCGCCGTCGGATACGGTCCCGGCGGTTGAAAGACCTTCGAGACCCCGACGAGCGCCGCGTTAGCCAAGCCAAGGCGCGGATCGTCCTGATAGACGAGACGCCAGATTACTCCTGACGACAGGAACGAGATGGCCATGGGGACGAAGACCGCTACTTTGAACGCCGTGGCCCAGGGGACCCGCTCGGTGAGGACGGCGAAAACCAGCCCCAGAGCGGCCACGATAGCCGGTGCCACAACCACCCAGATGACGTTGTTCTTTATGGAGGTCAGCGTATCCGCGGACGTAAACATCGCCTGGTAGTTGGAGATGCCGACGAACTGATCGCCGTGCGCGCTGTAGAAACTGCGCACCAGCGTGAAGAGGATCGGGTAGACGACTAGGACACCCAGAATGAAGATGCCGGGAAGCAGGAAGATCGCGACCTTCCACGACCCCTGCCCTCCTTTGAACCATGAAGCAAGACGCCCGCGCCCCGGCCCGCGCGGACCACGGGTCTCGGAAGTGATGACGGCTCCCGAGAGATCGGAGGCGCCGAGGGCTCCCGAGAGATCGGACGGGGGATCGGTGGCGGGAACCGCCACCGATCCCCCGTCCGGGTGTTGCCTGTCGCTCATACCGGTTCAGTCGTCACGGTTTGATCGGTCGCCACTATTCGGCTGTCAACTGCCCGAGGCGGCCGCGGCGGCGGCATCCTGCAGTTGCTTCTGAATACCGCTGATGTCACTCGAGTTCGAGAGGAAGTCCTGCAGCAGCTTCCACTCGCCCTTGCCCGGGGTTCCACCGAATGCCGGCGGTTCCAGGTCGGACATGTCGAAGCGCACCACTTCGGCAGTGGCCAGCGCAGTCGCGGCCCTACGCGTGATGTCGTCGGGATATACGGACGGATCGACGTTCTTGTTCGGAGAGCTGAAGCCCCCGAGAGCCGCCCAGATGGTGGCTGCTTCCGGAGTCGCAAGGAACTTCATGAAGGCCTTGCCGGCATCAGAGTCCTTCATCAGCACCGCCATGTCACCGCCGCCAACCACTGAGGCGGGCGAGCCGTTGATAGACGGGAAGTCGAAGAAGTCGGCACCGGTCCCAAGAGTCGCCTGCGTCTCGGAGCCGATGACTCCGGCGACGAAGTCACCTTCATACACCATCGCGGCTTTAGGCGGCGTGGTAAACGCGTTCACCACGGAAGTCGGGAAGTCGGTCTGCAGGGCACCGGTAGCTCCACCGCTCAGCATGGCGTCGCTGCCCCAGATCTTGGCCAGCTGTTCGAGCGCGGTGGTCACACTCGGATCCGTCCACGGGATCTCAAGAGTGGTCAGCTGATCATACTTTTCGCCGCCCGCGGTCCGCAGGTAGACGTTCTCGAACCAGTCGGTCAGCGTCCAACCGTCGGCTCCCGCCACAGAGAACGGAGGTACACCGAAGCGCTGTATGGTGTCGGCCGCCGCAAGCAACTCGTCCCATGTAGTGGGCGGAGTCACGCCGGCGTCGCTGAACACACCCATGTTGTACCAGAAGGTGGATTTGTTGGCCGCCTTGAAGACGAGGCCGTACTGGGTGCCCTCATGAGTGCCGAGATCCTTCCAGACCGGCGCGAAGTTGGCGTCCATCTCCATACCGATCACATCCGTCAGAGGCTGGAGCGCACCTTGATCCGCGAGGGAGTACATGAGGCCCGGCTGTGGCAAGACGGCCACGTCGGGCGGGCTGCCACCCTGCAGGCGCGTGCCAAGGATCGTGGCGATCTGGTCGCCTGTGGACGTGTATGTCACCTTCACCCCGGTCTGCTCCTGGAACGCGTCGATGACCTTCTGGAAGTTGTCCTGCTCCGCGCCGCTCCACACGGCGGCGACCTCCATGGTCTGCCCGCTGAGGTCGGGGGCCGAGGTCGTGCTGGTCTCGGGAGCCGCGCTCGCGGTCGTTTCTCCGCCGGCTGCTGTAGTCGTGGTAGTTGTGCCGCCGGAGCACCCGACGACGACCAGGAGTAGAGCTGCCAGCAGTAGCACGATGGTTGTTCGTCCGATCCGCATGATGATGAATCGCCTCCTTCTGCGAGCGTCCGTCCTGCTACGACCCGTAGACGCCTAGACCCGTTTCCGGATCGAAGGCGTGCACTCTGGCCGTGTCGACGGCAAGCTCCATCGGTTGACCGACCGCCGCCCCCGTTTGGGGACTGACGGCGGCCACGAACTTGGACTTCCCCTGTTCCCTTTCCCGCTCCAGTCTCTCGAGCTTCTCGGCTCCCACGTCCACCGCCAGTTCACGCACGTCCTCGGTAAGGACGATGGGCGCGTCGATGGTGAAGTGAATGAGCGCTTCCGAACCGAGCGACTCGATGAGGTCGGGGATCACCCTCATCCGCCTCTCGGCCGGGGCCTCTTGGAGTGCTGCGTCGTGCATGTCCTCTGGTCTGATGCCAAGGACGATGGTGCGACCCTCGAACTTCTTCAGATCCGGCCGGGTGCTTTCGATCTTCTCGTCCAAACGCAGACGCATGCCGCCGAAACGGACGAAGAGCCCACCATCTTCGCGGATGACCGTCGCTTCCACCATGTTCATGGCGGGGGAGCCGATGAATCCGGCCACGAAGAGATTGACGGGATGATCGTACAGAGTCTGTGAGGAATCGACCTGCTGCAGCCGACCCTTCTTCATGACGGCCACCCTGTCGCCCAGGGTCATGGCCTCGACCTGGTCGTGCGTCACGTAGATCGTAGTGACGTTCAGATCATCCTGGATACGGGCTATCTGCGCTCTCGTCTCGACCCGCAGTTTCGCGTCCAGGTTCGATAGCGGCTCGTCCATGAGGAAGGCCTGGGGTTCCCGCACGATGGCCCGTCCCATGGCCACCCTCTGCCGCTGGCCACCGGACAGGTTTCTCGGCTTGCGACCCAGCAGTTGGTCAAGGCCCAGGATGCGCGCGGCTTCGTGCACCCTCTTGTCGATCTCCGCCTTGTCGACCTTGCGCATCTTCAGTGAGAAGGCCATGTTGTCGTAGACGGAGAGGTGGGGGTAGAGAGCGTAGTTCTGGAACACCA
The DNA here is from genome assembly GCA_035647995.1 of Thermoleophilia bacterium. Taxonomy (GTDB): domain Bacteria; phylum Actinomycetota; class Thermoleophilia; order RBG-16-64-13; family RBG-16-64-13; genus JAHJSA01. Next base: position 7,044 of record DASRMJ010000150.1, read on the forward strand.
TGGCCACGTCTCGATCCTTGGGGGCCATGTCGTTGACGACGCGACCTCCGATGCTGACGGTGCCCCGAGTGATGTCTTCCAGGCCGGCCACCATGCGAAGGGCGGTCGTCTTGCCGCATCCGGACGGGCCTACGAACACCATGAACTCGCCGTCTTGGACCTCGAGGTCCATATCCTCCACGGCCAGGGTTCCGTCCGCGTACACCTTGGTGAGCTTGTCTAAGTAGATCTCTGACATCCGCTCCCCGCCTAGTCTCGCCGGTGCATCTCCCAACGACTCTCAGCGACTTTCAGCGACGCCCGGGTTGCGATTCTTTTCCCAAGCAGCATCGCCTGCAAACCCGTGTCCCCCTGCCGACGTCCAAGCAAACCATTCGTTCCCGAGAGTCAGCCCAGCTCGAGGATGCCGGAACGAAGCTCGACTGAGTGGACGAGCACATCGATCGGCTCACCGATGCCATGGAGGAGCAACTCGGCCCTTTCGTCCAGGCCGTCGGGCTCGCGGGCACGATCCCCGGCGGCGATACGAGCGTGGTCCGCCGGCACGGTCGGCGGCCGCCCAGGGTTTAGGCGACTCCCGCGAGGGTGAGTATCGTTGTCATGGTCCTTTTGTCATGGTCCTTTGTCATGGTCGTACTTCTCAGGTTGTCGTGATCCTGCATCTGAGACCCGGTGGGGGGATATCATGAACGTGTTGCAGGCCGTGGGGCATGCCCTGTCGATCGCGGGACTCATGACGTGGCAGATCCTGTGGGCGCTGATACTGGGGTTCGCGCTTTCGGCGATCATTCAGGCGCTGGTGCGCCGCGAGACCGTCGTCGGGCTGCTGGGTGACGATCGGCCCCGCACGCTCGTCGTCGCCGCCGGGGTCGGCGCCGCCTCGTCGTCGTGCTCGTATGCGTCGGTGGCGCTCGCGCGCACGCTCTTCATGAAGGGTGCGAACTTCACCGCTGCGATGACATTCGAGATCGCTTCCACCAACCTAGTGGTCGAGCTCGGCATCATCTTGGCGCTCTTGCTCTCCTGGCAGTTCACCCTGGCCGAGTTCGTCGGGGGGCCGCTGATGATCGTCATGTTGGCGGTACTCTTCCGACTCCTATTGCGCAAGCGACTGCTCGACGGCGCCCTCGCCCAGGCCAAGAAGGGACTCGCCGGGTCCATGGAGGGTCACGCCGCCATGGACATGAGCGTGCGCGAGACTGGAAGCATCTGGAAGAGGCTGCGGTCGCCGAGTGGGTTCACATCGGTCTCGCACGTGTTCGTCATGGAGTGGGCGGCGGTGCTGCGCGACATCGTGGGGGGGCTGCTCATCGCGGGAGCGATCGCCGCCTGGGTACCCGCGTCCTTCTGGCGAATCTTCTTCCTGACGGAGGACCCTTTGCTCAGCAAGATCTGGGGTCCGATCGTCGGCCCCTTGGTCTCGGTTCTGAGCTTCGTCTGCTCCATCGGGAACGTGCCGCTCGCGGCAGTGCTCTGGACCGGTGGCATCAGCTTCGGAGGGGTGATCAGCTTCATCTTCGCCGACCTCATCATCCTGCCCATCCTCCTCATCTATCGGAAGTACTACGGCACGAAGATGATGCTGTTCCTGGCGGGCACCTTCTACGTCACCATGGTGGCGGCCGGTTTCCTGGTAGAGGTGATCTTCGGCGTCCTGGGCCTCGTCCCCACGGAGCGCAGTTCGCAGGTCGTGGAGTCCCACATCAGCCTCAACTACACGAGCGTGCTCAACGTCGTCTTCCTGGCGCTCGCCGGTGTGCTCCTGTGGCGGTTCTTCCGCACCGGCGGGCGCGAGATGCTCGCCATGATGAGCGGCGCACCCGGGGGAATGGCGGGCCACGAGGAGTCGACTCATGAGTGACGGCCCCGCGGGCGGAGCGGATGCCCCCGAAGCGAAAGAAGCGGCGTGTCTGGTCGTGGACTCCGACCGCTTCGACGCCGTGCTGTTCGACATGGACGGCGTGCTCACCACGACCGCGCGCATGCACGCCGCCGCCTGGAAGCGTACCTTCGACGGGTTCCTCGACGACTGGGACGCGGAACACGATTCTCACACTCCCCGGTTCTCCGTAGCCGAAGACTACCCGACCTCCGTCGACGGGAAGCCGCGTCAGGAGGGTGTGCGCGACTTCCTCGCCTCGCGGGACATCTCTCTGCCCGCGGGCACGCCGGACTCTCCTCCGACCGAGTGGTCGGTCTACGGTGTGGGGAGCCGCAAGCAGGAGTTCGTCGAGGAGGCCCTGCGGGCGGAAGGAGTCGAGGTCTTCCCGGGGTCCGTCGCGTGGCTGAGGGAGCTGAGGGAGATGGGCATCGGAACGGCCGTGGTCACCTCCAGCAGGAACTGCGACGTCATACTGAGCGCAGCCGGCATCGCCGACCTGTTCGACGCCCAAGTGGACGGCAACACGGCGATCGAGCTCGGGCTGACGGGCAAGCCCGCCCCGGACATCTTCCTGGAAGCCGCGCGCCGCCTCGGGGCCGCGCCGGCGCGGGCGGTGGTGGTCGAAGACTCCCAAGCCGGCGTCGAAGCAGGCCGCGCGGGGGGCTTCGGCTTGGTGATCGGGGTCGATCGCGCCGATCAGGCCGACGAGTTGCGGCAGGCGGGGGCGGATATCGTCGTCGCGGACCTGGCCGAGCTCGTCCCCTGCGAGCCCGACGTGCGCCATCCGGCCGGGCCGAGGCGGCACCGTCTGCGCGCGAGCGCCATCCGCCTGGTCGCCGCGGAGGGTGACTTTCCCGTCGACGAACACCGCTTGGTAGAGCGTCGCTTCAACCCCCAGTACGTTCCCCAGCTGGAGAGCATCTTCGCCCTCGCCAACGGCTACCTGGGCCTGCGGGGCACCCAAGACGAAGGTCGTCCGGTCTACGATCCCGCTCCCATGCTGAACGGCTTCTACGAGACCTGGCCCCTGGTGTACCCGGAGCGCGCCCACGGATTCCCGGACACCGGACAGACCATATTGGGAGTGCCAGACGGCGCAATACTGCGCCTGTACGTCGACGACGAGGCCTTCTCCCTGGAACACGCAGACGTCCTCGAGTACGAGCGGGTCCTCGACATGGGCGCAGGCACCCTCGAGCGACGGGTGGTGTGGCGCGCGACCGACGGGAGTCGGTTCTCCGTCAGGTCCCGGCGCCTCGTCTCGTTCGAGAACCGGCACTTGGCCTGCATACAGTACGAGGTGATATCTCTCGACCGAGCCGCCGACCTCACCATCTCTTCCGACCTCATGATCCACCCTGAGAACGGTTCTCTCGACTCCAAGGATCCTCGTCGCAACCAAGCCCTGGGACCAGGAGTGCTCCAAAAGACCGGGGAGCACGTCAACGATCAGCGGGTGGTCCTGGCCTACCAGGCTCGGGCGAGCGGATTGCAGATGGCCTGCGGCATGGACCACCGGCTGACGAGCGGCACGGCGGCGGCACCACCCCAGGCAGTCGTCGAAGGAGATTGGGCGCGGGTCGTCTACCGGATCGCAGCCGGGCAGGGCGAGCCCGTGCGCCTCGTCAAGTACCTGGCCTACCACTACGACGGCCAGGAGCCGGCCGCGGAGTTGTCTTTCCGCGTGGGCCAGACCCTCGAACGCGCCGCGGCCGAGGGCATCGACAGCGTCTTCGCCGCCCAGCACGCCTATGTGCAGGACTTCTGGACCCGCAGCGACGTCATAACCGAGGGTGCACCGCTGTTGCAGCAGGCGGTCCGCTTCAATCTATTCCAGCTGCTCCAGGCTTCCGCCCGCCTAGAGGGACACGGAATGCCGGCCAAGGGCCTGACCGGTCGAGGCTATGAGGGCCACTACTTCTGGGATGCCGAGATCTACGTCATGCCATTCCTCACCTACACGGCTCCTCATATCGCCAGGAACCTGTTGCTCAACCGGTACGCGATGCTCGATAAAGCCCGGCGAAGAGCCCTCGAAGTGAGTCAGCAGGGAGCGCTGTTTCCCTGGCGGACGATCAACGGCGAGGAAGCCTCCGCCTACTATGCGGCCGGGACCGCCCAGTACCACATCGATGCGGACATAGCCTACGCTCTCACGCAGTACGTCCGCACCACGGAAGACACCGAGTTCCTCGCCCGCCAGGGCGCCGAGATGCTGGTGGAGACGGCCCGTATGTGGGTCAGCCTGGGCTTCTTCTCCGACCGCAAGGACGGCCGCTTCGTCATCAACGGGGTCACCGGACCGGACGAGTACAGCGCTCTCGTCGACAACAACACCTTCACCAATCTGATGGCGCAAGAGAACCTGCGCCAGGCGGTGCGCGTCGTGGAGTGGTTGGGCGTTTCGAACCCGGAAGCCCACGCAGGCCTGGTCGAGCGCACCCAACTCGACGACGCGGAGCTCGAGCTCTGGCAACGGGCGGCCGACCTCATGTACGTCCCCTACGATCAAGAACTGGGTCTGCACCTGCAGGACGACGGCTTCCTCGATCTCGAACCCTGGGACTTCGAGAACACCCCTCTGGAGGACTATCCGCTCCTTCTCCATTACCATCCCCTGGTGCTCTACCGCCACCAGGTGATCAAGCAGGCGGATGTGGTCCTCGCCACCTTCCTCCTCGGCGACCTCTTCACCGCCGAAGACAAGCGGAAGATCCTCGACTACTACGACCCGCTCACCACCAGTGACTCCTCCCTGTCGGAGTGTATCCAATGCATCATGGCCGCCGAGGTCGGTGACGATCTGCGCGCCGCGGAGGAGTACTTCATCGACGCAGTGGGGATCGACCTAGGCGATGTGGCGGGCAACGTGCGTGACGGCGTGCACGTCGCCTCGGCCGGAGGCACGTGGATGGCCTTGGTCTACGGCTTCGGCGGGATGCGAGACCGGAATGGAGAACTCTCCTTCCGGCCCCGCCTGCCCGGGCGCATGACTCGCCTGTCGTTCAAAGTGCACCCGAGGGGCGCGACTCTGGAAGTCGACATCACCGCAGCGGGAGCGACGTATCGCCTGGAATCCGAGGACGAACTGACCATCGTCCACTGCGGGGAGAGTCTGCGTCTTCGATCCGACATCCCCGTCACCCGACCCCTGGTCACGCGCGTCCAAGAGGACGACCCAACGAGCGTGAGCCGGCCGTGAGACGTCCACTGTGCCCGGACAGGGGCCGACTATGCGAAGGAGAAGAGGGGCGGAAGGAGGACGACGACGATGGCCGCCCACAGGCCGAAGATCGGAAGGTACGTCGTCTGCCAGTGAGCGAGCCGGTGGAAGGTGGCCCGGCCGGAGAACAAGCGGATCGAGAGCCAGGCCGCCCCGGTCAGGTTCAGGAACAGCACGAGGTTGAGACCGAGCGCGGCAACGCGGTTAGGGGTGAACCCGAGGTCGCCGATCCGGGCAAGCATCGAGGCGAGCACCATCACGTCGAGAACCAGCGCGGCGGCGACCGCAACAAGTTGAATGCGGTCCATAAGGCCGGCTCTCTGCGTCGATTCTCGTGCCGAAAGCCCGTAAAGCACGAGTCCGAGCACCACGATCAGCAAGGCGTCGAACACGACGAGTTGTTCCCGGTCGAAGTCACCCCCCAGCCCGGTCACCGCGTAGACGAGGGCGGAGCCGGTCAGCATCAGCGCGAACAGCGGGGTGAAGACCATGGTGAGCACCGGCGCCATGTTCTCGACGACGCTCTGCTTCGCTTCGACCAGCCACGCCGCCACGATCACAGCCCCAGCGGCTCCCGATGGGAGCACCCACCCGATCACACTCTCGCCCAGACCGGCCCGCACCGGTTCGAGGACGGACAGGGTGAGGCCCATCAACACCCCTCCACCGAGGGCGACGAGGACGTAGTAGATGAACCACTCGCCGCTGAACCGCACGTAGTCCATGCGCCGCTCGCGAGATCGCCACTCGCCGCCCACATACGCGTAGCCGACGGCGAACCACAGCGCGACGGGCAGATGAAGCGCCACGAGCACTTCGGTGGAGGAGTCCGGGCGGAAGGGATAGAGGTTCACGGCGAGGGCGCCCAACACGAACGGCGCCGCCGTCAGCAGGGTCTGCAGAAGGGGCAGCTTTCGCCGTTGGACGAAGTACCAGGCGAGGAACGGCAGCACGAACAGGCTGACGTTACGGAGGAACCACGGCGGCGGCTCACCGGACCATCCACCTCCCCTGAGTGCGATCTGAATCGCGACGGCGGCGGCGACCGCAAGGACGAGTGCTTCGATCAGACCGTTCGAAGTGCGGTGCGACTCGGTTCTGGCCGGCAGGACGAGCTGCTTCCAGAGCCGTTCGCTGTGCTCCAGCGCGAACTCCCGGGACAGCCCGTCGACGTCGCCCATCCGTTTGACGGCGACCAGGAAGGCCTCGTCGGCGCTGAGACCACCCGCTCCCAGATCGGCCATCTGGTCGCGCAGGTGGGCCTCCAGCTCGTCGACGTCGGGGCCACCGATGGTCCGGGAGCGCCCGACGTAGGCCCGCCACTCGGCGATCTGCGACTCGAGAACGTCCATGTCTCAGGCTCCCCCGGTCGCGGGCCTGAGGTTGAACTGAGTCCAAGCGTCGTTCAGTGCCCGCGTGACCGCCGCCCACTGACGTTGCTGCTCGGCGAGGGCCGCCCGGCCCCCGTCGGTGATCGCGTAGTAGTTGCGCCGACGGCCTTCGGGCGGGGTGCGCCAATCAGTGGTCACGTAGCCGAGGCGATGGAGACGGTGGAGGAGCGGGTAGAGCATCCCATCCGTCCACTCGAACTCCCCCCCCGACAGCTCCCGCACGCGCTTCAGGATGGCATATCCATAGCTCTCACCCTCACTGAGGATGGCGAGCACGAGTGGCGTCGCCGAGGCAGCCACCAGATCTTTGTCGATACGAATCGGATCACCCATGTCACCCGGTACTCTAGCACTACTATACATAGACGTGCAAGGCGTAAGACGACTGGTCGGAGGCCCTCTATTCCTGCCCGGTGCGATTCGTTCCATGGAAGCCCTTGAACCGGCTGCGCCGCACACAACCCCGCGCTCCGGTGAACCCGGCGTGATTCGATGCGGTAGAGTGGGGTGAGCTTTACATACCCGTTGACGCACCAAGCGTAGAGGCCACTCTCCGATCGGAGAGTGACACATAAGGAAGCAAGATGAACGGACTGACACTGGGGATCATCGGCACTTCAAGGAAACGCGATGAGCAGCGCGTTCCGATCCATCCGGAGCATCTGCCGCGTCTTCCCGAGCGCCTCCGCCGCCGGCTGATATTCGAGGAGGGCTACGGAGCGCCGTTTGGAATCTCCGACTCCGACATCGCCGCTCAGACCGGCGGCGTCGCCACGCGCCACGAACTGCTGGCCGATCTGGGCACCGTGGTGCTGGCGAAACCCACCTTAGAAGATATACGGGAGCTTCGCGAGGGTGGGATCCTGTGGGGGTGGGTGCATTGCGTGCAGCAGCGCGCCCTGACACAGGCTGCGATCGATCGGAAGCTGACGCTCATCGCCTTCGAGGATATGTATGTTTGGGGACCCGATGGGCAGATCGGCCGCCACACCTTCTACAAGAACAACGAGCTGGCCGGGTACTGCGCGGTCCTGCACGCGCTGCAGCTGAAGGGCATCGACGGCCACTACGGAAACCAACGCAAGACGATCATCTTCAGTTTCGGTGCGGTCAGCCGAGGGGCCATATACGCCCTCAAGGCGCGTGGATTTCGAGATATCACGATATGCATCCAGCGCCCCGACCATGAGGTGCGCGAGGAGATACTCGATTGTCACTACGTTCGCATCCGGCCGGGCGACGAGGGCCAGGCGCGCTGGCTGGTCGTGGAACACGACGGCACCGAGTTCCCGCTTACGGAGTTGATCGGCGAATCGGACATCATCGTGAACGGAGCCTTTCAAGAGACCGATGATCCCATCCTCTTCGTGACCCAGGCGGAGGAGTCATGTTTGAAGCCAGGGTGCCTGATCATCGATGTGAGTTGCGACGAGGGTATGGGGTTCTTCTTTGCCAAGCCAACCACGTTCGAGAGCCCGATGTTCAAGGTTGGAAAGGTCGACTACTACGCCGTGGACCACACACCGAGCTACCTCTGGGAGAGTGCCTCGAGATCGATCTCCGGCGCCCTGCTGATTCATGCGCCGGCTTTCATGGAGGGCCGTGAAGCCTGGCGGCGCGACGAAACCATTGGACGGGCAGTGAATATCGCTTCCGGGGTGATCCAGAAACCCGCGATCCTCTCGTTTCAGAGGCGCCGGCCGGAGTATCCTCACGAACCTATCGATACCGGGACGGACTGACGGATCGCAAACGCGTATGGTGCCCAACGCATTGACCTTCCCTGGGCCAAGACATGAGTCCCGGTTCGCCCGAAGGCGTACGACCGCGCGCGCAACAGCCCGGCACCGTCTGAGTGCTTTGTCAATACCCGGGCGCCTGCCTCGCCGAGGACTCCGCAACCTCACCGATGCCACAACCGCCGACGCGGCCGCGGCACACCGACTCGGCGCCCTCGCGATTCGCGGGCCGGTTTCGGCCATTAAGGTGCGGGATACTCCGTGGGGCAAGCCGCGTGAGTACGCGGCGACGGGGGCAGGTCGCCCCGGCAACTCAACTCCATACCGAGAGGTTACGTCGTGAGCATTCTGGCGTGGATCGTCTTTGGTGGCCTCGCCGGCTTGGTGGCCGGGATCCTCACAGGCGGAGGCGGAGGCATCATCTACGACGTCATCGTCGGCATCGTGGGGGCGATACTGGGTGGGTTCCTCATGAGCCTGATAGGGCACTCAGGCGTGACCGGTTGGAACTGGTCGAGTTTCGGGGTCGCCGTGTTGGGAGCGGTGGTGCTGATAGTCGTCCTGCGCTGGGTCCGAAAGCGAGGAAGACACTAGCACCCGAGGAGATGCCGGCGCCGGAAGCAGTCATTCGTGCAATCGAATCTCCCGTTTCGCCAGCCGGAAGACGCCCTCGATCAACACCGCCAAAGCAACCATGGCCGCGAGGACCCACAGCCGGCCGGCCCCGATCCGAGCCGTCTGCCAGACCAATGCGCCAAACGCAACCAGACACGCCACAGCTCCCGTCGCAGAAACCCAGCCTCGACTGTTCGTGTGTCGCCGATGTCGCACATTGGCGGCGTTCACGGCGGCGAAGATCAGCAGAAACCCGGCGCTGCCCAGCGTCGAGATGCTGGTGAGGTCGAAGGCGTTGGCCACAGCGAGCGTCAGCCCGGCGGTGATGAATAGTCCTGCCACAGGCTGACTCCACACTTTCCGCTCCAGCATCGCCGGCAATTCGCCGTCGCGCGCGATGCTATAACTCACCCGAGCCGTCCCGTAGAGAGTGGCGTTGATCGCCGAAGCCGTAGATAGCATGGCAGCGATCGCAATCAGCGTGAAGCCGGCCTGACCGAGAAAGGGTCGAGCCGCCTCTGCCAACGCGTAGTCCTGAGCCGCCACGATCTTGTCCACGGCGAGATTGCCCACGGTCACGAGCGCGACCAGCACGTACAACGCGATCACGAAGCCCACAGCTATGTAATAGGCACGTGGAAGCGTCCGGGCCGCATCCCGCACATCATGTGCAGTGTTGGCGATCAACTCAAAGCCTTCGTAAGCCAGGAAGATGATCATTCCGCCCGCCGCCAACTGGAGAGGCGAGGACCACGAACTAGGGGCGATTCGGGAGGCGTCGACGTGGACGATGCCGATACCGACGAACAACAAGAGGATCGTCACTTTCAATCCCACGATCCAACCCTCCGCCTTGCCGATCAACTCAGCGCTCAGCAGGTTCAGGCCAGTGATCAGGATCACGATGAGACTAATCAGTGCATGCCTGCCGATCGCCTGCCACGCCTCGGGGAAGAACGTTGCGCCATAGCTACCAAAGGCGAACGCGTACAGCGACAGCATCACGACGTAGCTCAGCCACAACAGAATGTTGAGGCTGCCGGTGAACATGCCGGCGCCGAACGCGCGGTCGAGGAAAGTGACCGTTCCACCACGACTCGGATACGCGACGGAAAGCTTCGCATACGAATACGCGGTCAGCAGTGCCACCACGCCCGCCACAGCGAAGGCCACATCCGTGCCCCCGTGCGCCAACTGCACCGCCAACCCCAGCACCGCAAAGATCCCGCCGCCTACCATTCCACCGACGCCGATGGCAACTACGCTCACCAACCCAAGCTTGCCGTCACTTGGTTTGCTCATGTGGTGGATATCTCCACTTTGCCTGAAGGGCAGCTGCAGGTGATGGGTCTCGCCCTGGGTGGCTTTCTCTTTGTATGAGTATACAAGGTGGGCCACATCGGCCAACCTTGCATCGGACGGAAGCTTTGCAGGTTGCCCGCCGACGAAAAGCCGGATGGTACGGCTGGCCGCGCAACAGGCCGGCCCCGTGTCAAACCTGCGCCTCAGACAGATGGCATACGCTTTGAGGGACGAGGAGGTGGCCGGGTTCGCCGCCGAAGCGCCAGACGCTACGCGACAAGGAGCGGAGGTGGGTGAACGGCAATAGGGAGAAAGTGAGCGGACTAGGCCACGTTGATGATCACGTTGCCGCGCTTGTGACCCATGTCCACGTACTTGTGCGCGTCGACGATGTCGTCGAGGGCATAGGTGCGATCGATCACCGGCCTGATCTCACCCTTTGTGGCCAGCTCGCCGAGCAGCGCAAGATCCTCGCGCCGGAGTTGCGGTGTGCCGTCGTCTACCGAGACGCAGGCTCCGCCGGGGGCAAGCACTTGCCGACACCGCCGAAGAGCGGAAGCGCTCTTCCTCTTGCCCACGGCGTCGAAGATCAGGTCGTAGCGCTC
>DASRMJ010000151.1:0-7611 GCA_035647995.1 Thermoleophilia bacterium
CCGCGTGCACCCCCACCAGCGAGAGCAACATGACCACGTTGCGGCTCCGCTCTCCTCCCCGCCAACACATCACGGCCGGGCGGCGCCCCCGGGCGGATACTGCCTTCAGGCTCCTCATGTAGGAGGGGAGATCCGCGCTGATGAGATCGAGGGCAGTCATCCTGGCGGCGGTGGCACCACCCTCGGCGTAGACGGTGCCCACCTGCGCGCGCTCGCGGTCGCCCAGGAGCGGGAGGTTCACGGCACCCAGCGCATGGCTGTGCGCGAACTCTGAGGGAGAGCGGACGTCGACTATCACGTAGTCTCCGCCTACGGCCTCCTCCACGGAGATCGTGGGCACGGTGGCGTCGATCACGGTCACTGCTTCGAGTAGGGCTTGCCGATGGCGTCCGGCGGCACAGCCCGACCCATGGCGCCCGCCAAGACGACGAGGGTGAGCACGTAGGGCATCATGAGGATGAACTCTGGAGGAAGATCGATCACCTGCGTGCGCAACTTCAGAGACTCGGCGAACCCGAACAGGAGTGAGGAGAGCCACGACCCCAACGGGGTCCACTTGCCGAAAATGTTGGCGGCGAGGGCGATGAAACCGCGGCCCCTGGTCATGTTCTCCGAGAATTGAGACACCGACTCCAGCGAGAGGTTCGCGCCGGCGAGTCCACCGAGTGCGCCGGAGATCAGAACGCCGATGTAGCGCATCCGGTAGACCGAGACTCCCACCGTGTCGGCCGCCTTGGGATGCTCACCGGCGGCGCGCAGCCGAAGGCCCAAAGGTGTGCGGAACAGGATGAACTGCCCGGCGACCGCGATCACCGCGGCCATGTAGACGATCGGGGTGTGATTGAACAGCACAGGCCCCAGGAAGGGGATGCGCGCCAATCCGGGGATAGCGATGGGATCGAAGGAGGCCACCCTCGGAGACGCCCCGGCGACGCCGAAGATCGCCTGGGTGAGAAACCCGGTGGCTCCGAGGGCGAAGATGTTGAGAGCCGCCCCCACCACCACCTGATCGGCTCGCAGATGGATGCTGCCCAGGCCGTGGAGCAGGGAGAAGAGCATGCCGGTGGTCACCGCTCCGATCAGCCCCACCCACGGCGCCATGGCTTCAGAGAACCCCCACGATGCCTGTGCGTAGTAAGAGAAGACCGCCCCCGCGAAGGCCCCCACCAGCATGATGCCCTCGAGCGCGATATTGACGACTCCCGTGCGCTCGCAGAACGTCCCCCCGATCGCCGCCAGCGCGAGCGGCGTCGAGATGCGGAGCATCGCCTGATAAGTGGAAGGTGCGCTCAGGATATCCAGCACCACTCCGAGGGCGTGGCCGATGTCCATCAGGCTTCGCTCCTGCCGTCGATCTCGGCGCCGCCCATCGAACGCGAGAGCAGACTGCGCTTCTCTTGCCTCCGTTTCAGCGCGTTGAACAACTCCTCAGCCGCGACCAGGAAGATGATGACCCCAGACAGGACGTCCACGATATCGATGGGGATGCCGGCCTTCAGCTGCATCCCTGCCCCGCCGTTTGTCAGGGCCCCGAAGAGCAAGGCCGCCGGAATGACCCCAAGGGGATGGTTCTTCGCCAGGAGGGCTACCGTGATGCCGGTGAAGCCGTAGCCTGCGGAGAAGTGGTCGTACACGCGATAGTGCAGGCCCATGACCTCCACTGTTCCGCCCAACCCCGCCAACGCGCCGGAGATGAGAAGCGCCACGATCACATTGCGCCGCACCGAGACGCCGCCTGCCTCCGCGGCGAACGGGTTGGACCCCACAGCTCGCACCTCGAACCCAAGGCTGGTTCGCGTGAGCAGATACCAGATGAAGACAGCGGCGAGAACCGCCAGAACCACGCCAAGATGGAGGCGCGTAGGACTTCGGAACAGAAACGGCAGCACCCTGTTCAATGTGAGTAGTCGCGCTTGCTCGCTGATCAGGTTCGACGCCGGAAGTGTCGTTCGCGGGTCCATCAGCACGTTCTTCACCAAGTATGACGTGAGGTACAGACCGATCCACGACATCATCATGGTCGTGATGACTTCGTGCGCGCCCGTCGTCGCCTTCAGGATGCCGGGGAGCAATGCCCACAGGGCGCCTGTCACCGCACCAACGATCAGCAGGAGGGGGACCGTGATCACCATCGGCAGCGAGATCAGAGTGCCCAGCCAGCCGGCGAAGAGACTCCCGACCATCAGTTGGCCCTCTGCGCCGATGTTAAAAAGGCCGCAACGGAACGCGAAGGCCACCGCAAGGCCCGTGAAGATGAGCGGTATGGAATTCAACACCGTGACGGTGAAGTTGAACTCTGAGAGAAAGGCGTAGCGGAACAGCCCAGCGTAGCCGGAGAACGGATCGAAGCCGAACGCGGCCATGACCACACCGCCGATGACGGTGGCGATGATGACGGACGCCACCGGCTGCATCAGGGAGAGGCCGACACGCTTCGCGGCCACGAAGATCCGTCGCCTTCTCGCCCCACCGGCCGCCCCAGGCACGACTCCGCTCCTGTCACTCACCGGCGAGCCCCCCCGTCATCGCCAAGCCTATCGTCTCGCGCGCGGCCCCAGCGCCGGCGACCTGATAGACGACTTCGCCTTCGTACAGGACGATTATCCGATCGGCCAGCGACAGGATCTCCTCCAGTTCGTAGGAGATGAGGATGATGCCCACCCCCTTGGCGCGCAACTCGAGAAGTCGCGAGTGAACGAACTCGATCGACCCGACATCGAGGCCCCGCGTGGGTTGCGCGGCGACCAGCACGCGCGGGCCCCTTCTGATTTCGCGGGCCAGGATCAACTTCTGTTGGTTGCCCCCTGAGAGCGTGCGGGCGGATACCTCGATCCCCGGAGTGCGGACGTCGAACTCCTCGACTGCGCTCCGCGCCTGAGCCCGGATGTAGTCGTAGTCAAGACCGAGGAGTCTGGCATACGGGCGCTTCCACTGATTCCCCAGGAGTATGTTCTCGGCAAGGTCGAAGTCGAGCACGAGGCCCCGCTTCTGGCGATCCTGTGGGACCAACCCGAGCCCTCGATCTATGCGCCCGCGGACTCCGTGGCTCGTAATGTCTTCTTCACCGAAAAGGATGCGCCCCGACGCCGACTTTCGCAGACCGATGATGCCTTCTTCCAGTTCGATCTGCCCGTTGCCGTCCACTCCCGCCACGCCGAGGATCTCCCCCTCGCGGACCGCGAACGAGACACCCTTCAGCGCGGTGAGTCCCCTCTGATCACGCACGACGAGGTCCTCTACCCGCAGGACCTCCTTCCCCGCTGCGTGCTCCTCCTTCTCCACCTGGAGCACGACATCACGGCCGACCATCAGTTGCGCCAACTCCCGTTTGGTCGTGGACGGGGTGTCGAGAGTGCCGACCACGCGCCCACGTCGGATCACGGTCACCCGGTCGCTTATCTCTGTGACCTCTTCAAGCTTGTGCGAGATGAAGAAGATTGAAAGGCCCTGCTTGGTCAGCGAGCGGACCGTGCCGAACAGATCGTCCACTTCTTGCGGTGCGAGGACGGCAGTCGGCTCGTCGAGTATCAGTATCTTGGCCCCGGCGTACAGTGCCTTCAGGATCTCGGCTCGCTGCTGCATCCCCACCGAGGCTTCCATGACCTTCCTGTCGGGATCGACCTCCAAACCGAACGTATCGGACAGCTCCCTGAGGCGTCTGCGCGCCTCGCGCAGATCCAAGGTCCGGGCTCTCGTGTGGGGCTCGTGCCCAAGGACGACGTTCTCCGCGATCGTAAACTTCTGGATCAACATGAAATGCTGGTGCACCATGCCGATGCCCAAACCCAGCGCCGTCCGCGGTGACGGGATGCGCACCTGCCGCCCCTCGATCTCGATGGCACCCGCATCAGGTTCATACAGCCCGTAGAGGACGTTCATCACGGTGGTCTTACCCGCGCCGTTCTCTCCGAGCAGAGCGTGGATCTCCCCTCGTCGAAGATCGAGGTCGATCCTGTCGTTGGCCACGACCCCAGGAAAGAACTTAGAGATGCCCGTCAGCCGGACGACCGTGTCGGCCGACTCAGGCCCCCTAGACGTTTGGATGTGTTCTTCCACCTGCCCCCGGCCGTGGGTTCGCGGGTTCTGGTCGCGCCTCAGCTGTTCGCCGCCATTGTAGTAAACAAGCGGTGGCCGGGTCGCACGGCGACCCGGCCACCTGCCGGTCGGGCGCTCCGGAGGAGCGCCACCGGCCGAAACTCGACGTCAGCTCACTAGTTGACCAATGACTCGTCCACGATCGTGGCGGGCGCGAGTGCGCCTGAGACCATATCGGCCTTGGACTTCTCTATCAGGTCCTTCAACGTTTGCGGAATGATGGAGTCGAAGTCATGGAAGGAGGACAGGCCCACTCCATCGTTCTTCAGGTCGTACACGAAGTTACCTGTGTCGAAGTTGCCTTCCGAAGCGTCCTTGACGGCCACGAACGCCCCCATTTGGAGGTTCTTCATGGCCGACACGAGGATGACTTCCGGGAGTTCCGGCGACTGATCGACGTCCACGCCGATTACGAAGTGACCGGTGTCCTTGGCAGCCTCGAATACACCCAGACCCGTCTTTCCGGCAACTTGGAAGACGATATCGGCCCCGTTCTCATACATGGGGAGGGCTGCTTCTTTTCCAGCGGTCGGATCGATGAAGGTATCCGTGTAGGTCAACAAGATCTTGATATCAGGATCGATCGACTTGACGGCGTCTATGTAGCCCGCGATGTAGCGATCTACGGACGGGACCTTCATCCCGGCCACCAAGCCGACGACCTTGTCAGCGTTGAGGCGATCGGAAGCACCCGCCTCCAGAGTCATCGCTCCGGCGACCAGGCCGGCAAGATAGCCCACCTGCTGCTCCGCGTACAGGACCTCACGCACGTTCGGAAGGTCTATCGGATTGTAGTCCTTATCCACGAGATCGATGTCGATCCCCGCGTACAGCGTATCGGGGTGAGCTGTCGCCACCTCGCGCAGGGCATCGGTCATGAGCACGCCCACAGCGACAACCAACGGGTTGCCATCCTCAGTCAGTCGGGTGAGGTTCGGCACGTAGTCGGTCTGCTGTTCAGACACCAAGTACGACGTTTCGGCACCAAGGTCGGCCTTGGCCTGTTCCATGCCCGCCCACACGCCGTCGTTGAACGACTTGTCGCCCAGCTTGCCGACGTCGGTGACCATCGCCGCCTTGTATGCCCCGTCCTTGGAACCGCTGTCACCTCCGCAACCTACTACGGTCAACGTTCCGAGCGCCAGGACGACCACCAGGAACACAACCAACTTACGTCTGCTCATCCCTTCCTCCTCGATTCGAGACTCGACCATGTCCTTCAGGCGTCAAGAAACACGACGGGGATGCCGTCAGCGCCATCAAACGCTCCAGCATCCCCCTTCTCTCAGCCGCCCCGCCCTACACCGGCACCTCCGACCGTAGGGCCCCGCCGGGCCGTTCCCGACGCCCCCATTCTTACACGTTCAGAGGGCGATGGCTACCCATCGAAATCCTCCGCTTCGTCCGGCGCCTCCGTCGCGCCGCCGACAGCTTTCAATGTCTCCAGCACCCGCTCGGACTCACCGGGACCCACCAGGATCTGACGCGCCTTGCTGCCTTCGTACGGCCCCACGATGCCGCGGCGTTCCAGCATGTCGATGAGCCTCCCAGCCCTCGTGTAACCGACCCTGAGGCGGCGTTGAAGCATCGACACCGACGCGCTCCCGGTCTCCAACACCATCTCCGCCGCATCCAGCAGCAGATCGTCGCTGTCGGGATCGAAGTCGTCGTCGTCCCGCTTCGAGGTGGGTTGCGGCGGCAGGAGAAGCTCCTCCTGGTACACGGGTTCCGCTTGGCGGCGGCAGTGCGTGACCAGGCGATGGATCTCCTCCTCGGTGATGAAGGCTCCCTGGACGCGCTGCAGGCGGTTCGAACCGAGCGGCTTGAAGAGCATGTCGCCCATACCCAGTAGGGCCTCGGCCCCGTTGCTGTCGAGAATGACCCGAGAGTCCGTCTGACTCGACACCGCGAAGGCGATGCGCGAGGGGATGTTGGCCTTGATCATGCCCGTGATGACGTCCACCGACGGTCTCTGGGTCGCGACCACCAGGTGGATGCCCACGGCTCGGGCCTTCTGCGCCAGCCTGATGATGTACTCCTCCACTTCGCCCGGGGAGACCATCATGAGATCCGCCAACTCGTCTATCACCACGACGACGAACGGCAAGGGCCGCTCCCCGCGTCTCGCCCTCGCCTTGTTGGCTTCCTCTAAGTTGCGGGCCTTCTCGAGCTCCATAAGCTCGTACCGGTTCTCCATCTCCTTGACGATGTTGTGGAGCACGCCCGCGGCGTTCTTCATGTTGGTTACCACGGGCACCAGGAGGTGGGGGACGTACTCGAAGTGCGAAAGCTCCACCTTCTTGGGGTCGATAAGGATCAGCTTCACCTTGTCGGGCGAGGCCCGCAGCAGGATGGACGAGATGATGCAGTTCACGCACCCGCTCTTCCCCGATCCAGTGGTCCCCGCGATGAGTAGGTGAGGCAGCCGGGCGAGATCGGCGTGAACGGACTTCCCGGAGATGTCCTTGCCCAGCCACACCATCAAGGGCCCGGCCGTGCTCGGGAAGTCCTTGTAGATGTCTCCAAGTGTCACGAAGGTGGGACGCTGGTTCGGCACTTCCACGCCCACCGCCTGCTTTCCGGGGATCGGGGCAAGGATGCGGATCTCCGTGGATGCCAAGGCGTAGGCGAGATCGTCCTTCAAGCTTGAGACCTTGCTCACCTTGGTGCCTGGCGCCAGCTGCAGCTCGAATCTCGTCACCCTCGGGCCGATGACCGTCCCGATCACACGCGCTTCCACTCCGAAGTGCGAGAGGGTCAGGACGAGTTGGTCGGCGATCTCGATATCGGCTCTGTCGCTCCGCTCCGCCGGAGCGGCGCTCTTCTTCAGGATCTCGCTGTCGGGCAGAGCGTAGTAGGGCGCCGCCGCCACTGAAGCCCGCCGCGCCTCCGGCTGACCGAGGCCCGGCAAGATGCCCTGGACGGGCACACCTGTCGCCTGCGCGCGTTCGGCGGTCGTGGCGACGATCTCGCCCTCCCCGCCGTCGTCATCGACTGCCTGCAGACGCCCCCGGCCCGGTGCATCGCCGGTTCCGGCCGTGAGCAGAGACGACTCCGGAAGGCCGGACGACCCCCCGAACGAGCTCGAAGACGACCCCAGGGGGTAGATGTCCGGGAAAGCCTGTGCGCCGTCTATGAGGTCCGGACCCGAGCGGGTGTCGGCGACGCGCTCCAGGGGGGTATCCCAGGACCGTCCGGTCACGGTGGTGTCGGGATCGGAGGGATGTGAAGGCCACTCGCCTCCACCCGAAACCACACCGGGCTCGGTGGCGGCAGTGCCCGGCGCGCCGCCCTGCCGCGCCGGTCGCGCGGAGCCGAACCCAGCAAGATAAGGGTCGTCGAGTGGGCCGCGGTCGTCGGTGGTGACGGCCCGCTCGCGCAGGCGTCGCGTGCGCTCCTGCGCGCCCACCTGTGCCGCCTTGGCCGCGCGACCCGTCCCGAGCACGAAGCGCCTGATCGTGACGCCGGTCACCATGCTCAATCCACCGATCATCAAGAGCCAGCCCACGATGGCGA
>DASRMJ010000152.1:0-2391 GCA_035647995.1 Thermoleophilia bacterium
GCGCCGCGCCGCTGCCGCTCCCAGCTCGAAGGCGGCCTTCACCACCTCCGGTCCGAAGGTGCCCGAAGCGGCGCCCATCACGCCGAGTCGCAGCGCTCCGCCCTTGATCTTGCCGGCGTAGGCCTCGGGATCGGCGCAGAACACATCCCGATGCTTCTCGGAGCAGAAGTAGAATATGCGCCCGGCGTGGAAGGCGGCGGCCTTCGCCTTCCTCTCCACGATCCACTTGCCGCACACGGGGTCGATCGTCACGCCTGCACCCTCTCCTCGAGCTCTATGGTCTCGAACAGTTCGGGCACGACCACCTCGAACCCCAGCCGCTCTTTCAGGGCCGCCGCAAGTGACAAGGCCGCCTTCGGTTCGCCGTGAGTGAGTATGGTGAACGGCGCCGGTTTGAAGCTCGAAGCCCAGGCGATCAACTGCTCACGGTCGGCGTGAGCGGACAGGCCGCTGATGTCGTGGATCTTGGCCCGCACGACGATCTCCTCGCCGAACAGCCTCACCCTCTTCTCGCCTTCGAGCAGCCGACGGCCCAGAGTGCCTTGGGCTTGGTATCCCACGAAGACGACATGCGCCTCCGGCTTCCACAGGTTGTGTTTGAGATGGTGCTTGATCCGGCCGGCATCCGCCATGCCGCTCGCGGAGATGATGATCGCTCCCTTGACATCGTTGAGCGCCTTGGATTCGTCGGCCGAGAGGGTGTAGTGCAATTCGGGGAAGTTGAAGATCGACCCGTTCTCGCTGATGAGATCGGTGGCTTCCTTGTCGAACTCCGCCCGGTGGGCGCGAAAGACCGCCGTCGCCTTCGTCGCCATGGGACTGTCGACGAATATCTGCACGCCGTGACACTCCGTGGCGCAGATCTCTCTCACGCAGATCTCTCTCAGATAGTAGACGAGTTCTTGCGTCCTCCCTACGGCAAAGGCGGGGATGATGACGTTGCCGCCGGTGCGGTGGGCCTCCTCGACTATGGCCCGCAACTCCTCGACCGGGTCGCCGTGGTTGCCTTCGTGCAGTCGATCCCCGTAGGTGGATTCCATAATGAGGTAGTCGGCTTCGGTGATCACCTCCGGATCGCGCAGGATCGGACGGTCCCGTTGTCCCACGTCCCCGCTGAACACGACCTTCGAGGAGCCCGCCGCCGTGGTCAGCCGGATCTCCAGAGCAGCCGACCCGAGGATGTGACCCGCGTCGCGGAATCGCACTGTGACCTCGGCCGAGGGATGGATATCCTTCTCATATTCCACGGGCCGGAACTGGCGGAGGGCGATCTCAGCATCCTTCTGGGTGTAGAGGGGTGCCTTCGTGCTCCGCCCGGCACGGCGGCCCTTGCGATCCTGCCACTCCGCTTCCATCTCCTGGATGTGGGCCGAGTCGAGCAGCATGATGCCGGCTAGATCGCCGGTGGACGACGTCGCGTAGATCGGTCCGCCGAAGCCCTCCTTGACCAGTCTGGGGATGAGACCCGAGTGGTCTATGTGCGCGTGGGTGAGCAACATGAAATCGATCTCACGGGGGTCGAACGGGAAGGGGCGACTGTTCTCGGCCTCCTCCTTCGCTCCCCCTTGGTGGAGTCCGCAGTCCACCAGGAACTGGGTGCGCCCCGCTTCCACCAGGTAGCAGGAGCCGGTGACCTCGCGCGCCGCGCCACACACTTGCAGATGCATACAAGACCTCCGCAACTCGCCGTCGCCGCCGCCGCCCGCCCGACGCCTGGACCCTCACCGGGAACGGTGCCTGACCGGTTCGCATCAGGATACATCGCGGACGACCGATACGTCGCCCCGCGGGCCCGCATGATGGTCCCCGGGCGCGCCCGAACCAACGGCGCCTGCCGGAGCCTACAACGCCCGCCGAAACCGACGAAGCCTGCCCGAGCCACGACGCCCTCGGATACCCTCCGGCGATTCTCCCCCCGCAACCTTTACGTGAGCTTTGCATTCTCTTGCGACACTCTCAACACAGATGCACGACACTAGGAACGTAGCAAACACATCCGACTCGATCGGATCTGCCAAAGGAGATGCGATGTCGAACAAGTTGTTGGTCAAAGGAGCGGCACTGATCGCCGCGGGGGCCCTGGGTCTCGTCGGCCTCGGGGCCCTCGGTCCGGTATTCGGCCCCGGAACCGCCTCCGCCGACGGAAACGCCCCGAGCTGGATGAGGCCCTCGGCGGTAAGCCCCGTGCAAAGCGCGGGCACTTCCGGTGCGAACGTCGAGGATCGCGTGACCGAGATGTTGCGCGATCACATGGGCATCACCGGCGACCAGGCCGCGGAATGGGCGGGCACGATGGCGGACATGATGCGTTCGGTGCACGGCGACCAGACCGAAGCGATGCTCGACTACTGCGATGAGAACGGTGGGCCGCAAGGGATGATGGGTAGTGGC
>DASRMJ010000153.1:0-4053 GCA_035647995.1 Thermoleophilia bacterium
GCGTAGTATTGTTGCTCTTATCGTCATCGAATGACCACAAGCACGGAGCGACTCGATAGCATGGTCCGCGACGCCACCTTCAACATCGATCGGGCACTCGGCGCCCTGCGCGAGCGCGGCCGCCGTTCGACGAAGCTCAAGCGCGCGGTGCTGCGCAGCTTCATGGGCGGCGATTGCGCTCTCACGGCCGAGGAGATCGCGGATCGGATAGGCGTGGGAACGGAACTCTCTCCCTTGTACCGGTGCCTGTCATCGCTGGAGGAGGCCGGGGTCCTCACCCACCTCTATCTGGGTGACGGGGGGCGTCGGTACGATCTCGCCGACGAGTTCGGCGGCCACCACCACCACCTTGTCTGCGAGAAGTGCTCGCGCATCGCACGCATCGACGGGTGCATCCTCGGCGGGGACGCGGCGGCGGAGGCTGTGGCCGAGGCTGCGGCGCAGGGCTACGTGATGAGCGACCACGAGATCGTGCTGAGGGGAGTCTGCGCCGGGTGTCGAGACGTCGGAGATGCCGCCGATGGCGCATGACTCGCTCGGCCCGCCGAGGCCGGCGCGCAACGGGGTCCACACGCGACGCCGAGCCCTGGTGGGCGCCGTCCGAGCCGCGGCGGTGGTGCTCGTGCTCGCTGCTTCCCTTGCCCCCGCAGCCGGCTGCGGGGGCGCTGACGGCGCGGGCGGGACAGGTGGTGCGGCGGGCGCCGCCGGCTCCGGCGGAGGAGGTGGCGGCGGCGAAGGCGCCGCGCGCCTTCTGGTGGTCACCTCTGTCCCCGTGATCTACTCGTTGACGGCCAACGTGGCCGGCGACGCCGTGCGGCTGGAGAACCTGCTGCCTCCGGGATCCTCTCCCCACCAGGTGACCTTCACGCCCTCCCAGGCTCGTCTCATAAGCGACGCCGACGTCCTGATTATCAACGGCGCGAACCTGGAGCCCTGGGTGGACGATCTCGTGGCTTCGGCGGGCAACTCCGATCTCCAGGTGGTCGTGGCTTCCGACGGTGTCGAGTTCCTGCGCCCGGACGAGGCCCTGCCGCTGCCGTCTTCCGGGTCGGGCGAGCAGACCTCCCCCGGCGACGTGGACCCTCACGTGTGGCTCGACGTCTCGAACGCCCGCCTCATGGTCGGGAACATCGCCGAAGCGCTCTGCCGCGTGGATCCGGCCGGCGCCGCCGACTACCGGAGACGCGCGGCGACCTACACCGCGACTCTTGACGCGCTCGACTCCGAGGTGCGGGCCGCCCTCGCGCCCCTCTCCAACCGCCGCTTCGTGAGCTTCCACAGTGCCTTTCAGTACTACGCCCGCGCTTATGGTCTGGAGCAGGTGGCGGTGATCGAGGAGTTCCCCGGCAAGGAGCCCTCTCCGCAGTATCTGGCGGGCTTGGTGCGCCTGATAGGCGAGTTGAAGGTGCCGGCCGTCTTCTCCGAACCGCAGTTCTCGGCGCGACCCGCCGAGGCGCTCGCCCGCGAGACAGGCGTGAGCATCTACGAGGTCGATCCGGAAGGCGCCGCCATCTCCCCGACCATGTATGAAGACCTTATCCGGAAGGACACGGAGGTGTTCGTCACCGCTCTCGGAGGCGCGCAGTGACCGCAGGAGCAGAGGAGCCGCCCGCGGTGAGCGGCGAAAAGGAGCGCCGAGCGCCGGACGACATGCGCACGAGCGACCTCTACCCCGACGCGGCGGTGCTTGTGGAGGACCTCACGCTCGTCATTGGAGACACTCCCATCTTCGAGCGAGTGTCCTTCGTGGTGAACCGAGGCGAGACCGCCATGATCATCGGCCCGAACGGCGCCGGCAAGACCATGCTCGTGCGCACCATGTTGGACCTCCTGCCGCCACAGACGGGCACCGTCACGCTCTTGGGCAAGGACAGTCGCTGTCTCGGAAGCACCCGCGATCGCATCGGGTACATGCCACAGCGCCTGGATTTCGACCGCACCTTCCCCATCACCGTCTTCGAGATCATGCTGTTGCGACTGAGGAAGAGCGGATTCTGGCTCAACCGCAAGGCGAAGCGGAAGACGGTGCTCGATGCTCTCACCCGTGTTCATGCGGAGCGCCTCGTCGATCGACGCATCGGGCGTCTCTCCGGTGGAGAACTGCAGCGGGTCCTGTTGGCCTATGCCTTGCTCCTCGATCCAGACCTCCTGATCCTGGACGAGCCCGCCGCGGGCGTCGACGTGGCGGGAGAGGACACGTTCTACGAGTTGATCCACCACATCCGCACCGAGCGCCACCTGACGGTGGTCATGGTGTCGCACGACCTAGAGGTGGTCTTCAAGTACGCCGACCAGGTGCTATGCCTAAACCGAGAACTGCTCTGCCAGGGCGTGCCGGGCGCCGTCCTGCGACCCGAGATCCTGGAGAAGACCTACGGTTCGCTCGCCGCCTCCTATCGTCACCACCACGAGCACCCCGACGAGCACGACCTTGAGCACGACCGCGAGCACGACCGCGAGCACGACCCAGGCGCGGGCGGGACGGAACGGCGCTGATGACCGACCTGCTCTCGTTCCTCCAGTATCCCTTCATGCAGCGCGCGCTGCTCGCTGTAGTGACCGTGGGATTCCTCTGCGCGGTGGTGGGCGTCTACGTGACCTTGAGGTCGATGTCTTTCTTCTCGGACGCCATCTCGCATTCGGCCCTGGCGGGCATCGCTCTCGGAGTGCTCCTGGGGATCGACCCGGTCGTTGCGGCCGTCGTCTTCTGCGTCGTGGTCGCGGCGGGCATCACGTTCCTCACCGTGCGTACCGATTTGACCTCGGACACCGTCATCGGAGTGTTCTTCTCGGGGTCGATGGCCGTGGGCGTGCTCCTCATCGGGCTGCAGAAGGGCTACCAGACCGACCTGCTCTCGTATCTGTTCGGCGACGTCTTGGCCGTGAACAACCTCGACGTGGCCTTGAGCCTTGGTCTGGCGGCCGCCGTTGTGGCTTCCTTGTTCAGGCGCTCCACGCTGCTGATCAAGATCGCGTTCAACCGGGACCTCGCGGCGGTCGAAGGCGCGAACGTGGTGGCGTGGGATTACGCCTTCATGATGCTGCTCGCCCTCACCGTCGCGGTGAGCGTCAAGATCGTGGGGATCGTGCTGGTGAGCGCCTTGATCATCGTCCCGGCGGCGGCGGCCCGCAACATCGCCTCAGACTTCAGGCGACTGATGGGCATCGCCATCGTCATCGGACTCACCGGCGCCACCGTCGGACTCGTCGCCAGCTACTACCTGGACACGGCCTCCGGACCCACGATGGTGATGGTGGTCATACTCATCTTCATCGTGACCCTGGTGGCCGGGCGGCGGAGGTAGGAAGCCCACGTCGGGCACGCCCGGTGCCGCGCCCGCGCGCCGCGGGGCCGGCGGCACCAGCCGGCGGCCGCCACGACTGCCACGTCTTCCTCCTACCGCGAGCGCCTACGACAGACGTTGGCACTCCGCCGGGGTGACGCAGGTGCCGGTGGCCCGGCACACGACCTGGGGCTCGGCGAGCAGGTCCGCGGCCGAAGCCGACACGCCGGGCCGAGCCGCGATCACCTTCACCGCCTCGAACTCCATGGTCCGCGACGTCCTCCCCACCCGCGTGATGCGACCCCGAGCCTCGACGTAGTCGCCTGCGAACACGGGCGCCGTAAACTCGATGGAGTCGTACGCGACGAAGAGGCCTTCGTCTCCGTCGAAGGCGATGAGCAACTCGGTTGCCACGTCGCCGAACAGCCCCACGATGCGGGCTCCGTCCACCAGTCCGCCGCCGTAGTGCGCATCGTGCCCCCCCAGTCGCAGCCGGACCACCGATTGGTACTCCAACGGATCCACGCGCGGAGCCCGCGCCGCCGACTCATCCATGCCAAGTCCTCCCAGAAGAGTGGTCGCGCCCGGGCGAAGACCGGGCGCCGCTGAGAGTATCCCGGAGGGCCAGCGTCGACAAGCCGCGGGGCGGGCCCGGCTCCGCGGCGACCGTGGCGGCGGCCATGGCAGCGACCGTGGCGGCGACGCCCATGGTGGCTCCCACGACGGCGCGCAGCACCGCCGCCGAGTACGCAACACCGCCGCCACGTCC
>DASRMJ010000154.1:0-6372 GCA_035647995.1 Thermoleophilia bacterium
CGACCGCCTGCAGCGGGAAACCACGGGCCGGGTTGTTCCTGACTCCTTCACGCACGGTACGTCCGAGCAGAGGGCGCGGTGGTTCCGTCTAGGGCTCGAGACCGGCGACGTATCCCGGGGAGACACCTTCTCGGTTCCGGAGAACAGGCTCTAGCTGGAGGCGCCTCGTTCGCGGGCGAAGGTCCAGGTGGCCACGTCGTTGCCGTCGAGGAGCGCCCACGAACCGGCGACCCCCGCGGCGCGGACGCCCAGCTCGAAGTGCAGCATGGCGATGCCGCAGTCCAGACTCTTCGAGATGACCGGCGTGTCGGCGCGCTCGAAGCTGAGGCGCACCTTGTCCCCCGGCCCCACGGGGCCGTTCGACGAACCGGGGTCTTGAGCAGCGGGCGCGAAGGTGAAGCGCCACGGCTGGCGGTTCGTCGCTGAGGGAGCCAGGCGCGCGGCTTCGACCCCGACACGGACCTGAGGCGGCCACGCCTGTATCCCCGGAGCGATAGTCTCGAGCGCCTTCCTCTTCCGCGCTTTGACCAGGCCTGCGGTCGCCCGTTCGCCGAGCGAAGGTTCTCCCGAAGTGTAGCCAAGAGCGGAGATCGAGTACACGTGTTCGTGGGGTTCGAGCTTCAAGAACTCCTCGACGACGCTGCGGCGGACCCCGCCGCCGATCCAGCAAGTGGCGAAGCCGAGGGCGGTGGCCTCCAAGACGGCGGCCTCCCCGGTGTACCCGGCCCGCGCGGCGGCGCCGGGAACCCTCTGATCGCCGACGAAGACCAGGGCCGACGGAGAAGACACCTTCCCGTAGACGTGCAGCAGCCATCCCGTGAACATCTGCGGGGGAGCGTGACGCACCAGCACGGTGCGGGCGCCCTCAAAGGGGGCGAAGGAGCGGCAGAGCCTGTCCAGAGCGTCGGCGGCGGGTCCGGACACGGGCTCGTCGGTGTAGCTGCGTCGCGAGATCCGGGCGCCCGCCGCGGCGAGCCAACGTTCTACCGGCAACGTGTCGTCGCGGGCAGGATCGGCGGCGTCAGGAAGAGCCGCGGCCTCAGGAAGAGCCGCGGCCTCAGGAAGAGCCGCGGCCTCAGGAAGTCCCGAGGCGCGCGAGACTCCGGCGGCGCGACTGAGTCCGGCGGCGCCGCTCGCGGCTTCCGGATCAGGACTCACGCCGCCGCCGACCCCGCAGAGTCGGACGCGGCTTCTGCCCGCGCTGTGGCTGAACGCTTCTCGTCGCGCTTGCGTTGTTCGGCGTTGAGGACGGCCTTCCGCATGCGGATGAAGCCGGGCGTGACCTCTACCAGTTCGTCGGCCGCGATCCACTCCAGGCTCTGGTCGAGGCCGAGTCTTCGAGGCACCTTCAAACCGACGTCGATGTCCTTGTTGTCTCGGTAGTTGCCGAGCTTCTTCATCTTGGTGGGGTTGCAGGCCATGTCCTCCGGCCGCGAATGTTCGCCCACGATCATGCCCGCGTAAACCCGCTCTCCCGGAGAGAGGAAGAGGGTGCCCCGAGTCTGAAGGTTCTCCAGGCTGTAGCCGGTGGCGGTGCCGATCTCCATGCTGACGAGGGAGCCTCGGTTGCGCGAAGAGACCTCGCCCGCCCAAGGACGGTAATCGCTCACTCGGGCTGCCATTACGCCGTATCCACGGGTGTCGGTGAGGAACTCAGTCCGGTAGCCGATGAGACCGCGCGTGGGGATGGCGAACTCCAGCCTCACCATGCCGGTGCCCTCCGTATGCATCCCCTTGAGCTCGCCCTTGCGTCGGGCCAGCTTCTCGATGACTGCGCCCTGATACTCGCCAGGGACGTCTACGACCAGGTCTTCGTACGGCTCCAAGAGGACGCCGTCGTCATCTCTCCTGGTGATCACTTCCGGCCTCGATACGCAGAGTTCGATTCCCTCGCGTCGCATCTCCTCTATGAGGATGGCGAGGTGCAATTCGCCGCGCCCCGACACCTTGAGGCCGTCGGCCCGGCCGAGATCCTCTACCTTGAGGGCCACGTTCACCCGCGCTTCACGTTCGAGGCGGTCGCGGATCTGGCGCAGTGTGGCGGCGCGTCCCTGCTCTCCCGCGAAAGGCCCCGTGTTGACCAGGAAGAACATCGAGACCGTAGGCTCCTCGACGTCGAGCGGGGGCATGGCGGGGTCCACAAACTCGGGGGAACTGAGTGTGTCGCCGATATTCAGCTCCTCCGGCCCCGCGATCCAGACGATGTCTCCGGCGGTGACCTCATCCATCTCCACCCGCTCCAGGCCGGTGGTGCCGAACAGGTGGCTCGAGCGCGAGTTCTCGGAGATGGCGGTGCTGCGTCCGACGACGGTCGCTCCGGAGGAGCCGACCGCAGGCTCCACCTCAGCGGCGCCCACCCTACTGCGGACCAACTCCTCCCCCCGCCGGTGCGTGCCAGAGAGGACCCGTCCGCCGCCGATACGCCCGATGTAGTCGCTCCAGGCGAGCGTGGACACCTGCATGCGGAACGGCGCATCGACGTCTACCAGCGGAGCTGGGACGTACGAGACGATGGT
The DNA here is from genome assembly GCA_035647995.1 of Thermoleophilia bacterium. Classification (GTDB taxonomy): domain Bacteria; phylum Actinomycetota; class Thermoleophilia; order RBG-16-64-13; family RBG-16-64-13; genus JAHJSA01. The sequence continues at coordinate 2,517 of DASRMJ010000154.1, forward strand.
CTCGAAGAGGTCGTCCATGCCTTCCCGCGGTCCGGCGTCAAGGTCGCGCACCAGCCAGCCCTCGAGTCCGGAGCCGTAGAGCACGGGGAAGTCGGCCTGTGCGTCAGTGGCGCCCAACTCGATGAAGAGATCGAAGGTCTGCTCGAGAGCCTTGCGGGCGTTCGCGTTCGGGCGGTCCACCTTGTTCACGATCACGATCGGCTTGTAGCCAAGGCTCAGGGCACGGGCGAGCACGTAGCGGGTCTGCGGCATGGGACCCTCGTTGGCGTCCACCAACAGGAGGACGGAGTCGACCATGGACAACACGCGCTCGACTTCCCCGGAGAAGTCGGCGTGACCCGGGGTATCCACGAGGTTGATGCGATAGCCGCTCCACTCGACTGCGCAGTGCTTGGCACGGATGGTGATGCCTCGTTCGCGCTCAAGGTCGTTGTTGTCCATGACCCGTTCTTCGATGCGAGCGTTGTCGCGGAAGGTGTGGGCGGCGCGGAATATGGAGTCGATCAGCGTGGTCTTACCGTGATCGATGTGGGCGATGATCGCGAGATTACGGATCTGAGCAGCAGAAATGGGCATGGTGATTCTTCCGAGGCCTCTCTCTTCAAGGGGGGTGGACCGGCGTAGTCCGGGTGGAGATTGTACACTACCGCGGTGGTTAGCGACTTTCGACCCGGTGACGGCGGCCCGCGCGGCCGGGAAATGCCGGCCGGCCGGCGGCACGCGCAGCCCGGAAATGCCGGCCGGCCGGCGGAGTCGCCTTGCAGCCGCACCGCACATCTGCGAACCTACCTCGGCCTATGGACGCGCTCCTGACACCACTGACCAATATCGTGGCCGCCGAACTCGCCGTGCGGTCGGGGCAGGTGGAGGCCGTGGCGGATCTGCTGGCCGGCGGCGCCACCGTGCCCTTCATCGCGCGCTACCGCAAGGAGGCCACCGGGTCGCTCGACGAGGTGCAGATCGCGACCGTGCGAGACCGCCTCGCCCGTCTCGAGGAACTCGGGAAGCGACGGGAGAGCATCCTGTCCTCCCTGCGCGAACGGGAGCTGCTCACGGGTGAACTCGAGGCCGCCGTGCTCGGGGCGGCCACCATGGCCGAACTCGAAGACCACTATCTGCGGTTCCGCCCGAAGCGCCGCACCCGGGCGGCCGCAGCTCGGGAACGCGGGCTCGAACCCTTGGCCGCGCTGCTCCTGGCGGCGGCCGCCGCCGGTGACGCCCACTTCGATCCTTCGGCGGCCGCCTCCGCCTACGTGGACCCCGACAAGGACGTGCCTGGTGTCGACGAAGCTCTGGCCGGCGCGCGCGACATCATCGCGGAGGCCGCAAGCGAGGACGCCGACGTGCGGAAGCGCATGCGCGCCCTCTACGTGAGGGAAGCCGCCCTGCGGAGCCGGGTGGCGAAGGGGAAGGAGGAGGCCGGCGCCAAGTTCCGCGACTACTTCGACTGGGAGGAGTCGGCGGAGCGCGCTCCGTCGCACCGGGTGTTGGCCCTCCTGCGCGGCGAAGCGGAGGGGTTCCTTCGGGTGGGCGTGGAAGTGCCCGAGGAGCGCGCCGCCGCCATCGTGGACGGCCGCTTCGTGCGCGGGAGCGGAGCCGCCGCCGACGAGGTGCGCGCGGCGCTCCGCGACAGCCTCAAGCGACTCCTGAGCCCGAGCATGGAGAGCGAGATGAGGGCGGAGTTGAAGGCCCGCGCGGACGAGGAGGCCATCCGCATCTTCGCGTCGAACCTGGCCGAGTTGCTGTTGGCCCCGCCGCTGGGCGGCCGCACCGTGCTGGCGATCGACCCGGGCTTCCGCACCGGCTGCAAGGTCACAGTGCTCGATCCCCAGGGGAAGCTTCTGCACAACGAGACGGTGCAGCCTCACCAGTCGAAGGGGGCGAGAGCGCAGGCCGGGGAGACGATCCGAACCTTGGCGGCGCAATTCGGAGTGGAGGCGGTGGCCGTGGGCAACGGCACCGCCGGGCGCGAGACCGAGACCTTCGTGCGGGAGCTGGATCTGGGCCGCGACGCTCTGGTGGTCATGGTGAACGAGAGCGGCGCCTCCATCTACTCGGCATCGGAAGTGGCGCGCGAGGAGCTGCCCGACCACGACCTGACCGTGCGCGGTTCGGTCTCTATCGGTCGTCGCCTGCAAGACCCGCTCGCCGAACTGGTGAAGATAGACCCCAAGTCCATCGGTGTGGGCCAGTACCAGCACGACGTCGACCAGGCCGCCTTGCGACGGAGCCTCGACGACGTGGTGGCGAGTGCCGTGAACCGCGTGGGGGTGGAGGTGAACACGGCGAGCCGTTCGCTGCTCAGCCACGTGTCCGGTCTGGGGCCGCAGTTGGCCGCCAACATCGTGGCGTACCGTGACCAAGAAGGTCCTTTCCGCTCGCGGGTGCAGCTCAAGAAGGTGCCGCGCCTGGGCCCCAAGGCGTTCGAGCAGGCCGCCGGGTTCCTCCGTATCCGGGGCGGCGCCGACCCGCTCGATGCGAGTGCGGTGCACCCCGAGAGCTATGGCGTGGTCAAGGCCATGGCCGCCGACCTCGGCGTGAAGGTGGGCGACCTGCTCCGTGACGCGGAGCTTCGCGCCCGCGTCGAACTCTCGCGCTACGCCACCGAGAAGGTGGGTCTGCCCACCCTGCGCGACATCATGGCCGAACTGGAGAAGCCCGGCCGCGATCCCCGGCAGGCGTTCGAGGTGTTCCGTTTCGCCGAGGGTGTCGAGTCGCTCGACGACCTTGAAGAGGGGATGCGTCTGCCCGGGATCGTCACCAACGTGACGGCTTTCGGGGCTTTCGTCGACATCGGCGTGCACCAGGACGGCCTCGTGCACGTGAGTCAATTGGCCGACCGCTTCGTGCGGGACCCGGCCGACGTGGTGGCGGTTCAACAGCGGGTCATGGTGACGGTGCTCGGGGTCGACCTCCAGCGGCGCCGCATCTCGCTCAGCATGCGACAATAGGCGCATGAGATACGAGTGGCTTTTCCTCGACGCCGACGGCACCCTGTTCGACTACGATTCGGCCGAGTCGAACGCTCTCCGCGCCGCGTTCCTCGAGTCCGGACTCGCGTACGGTGACGAGGCTTTGGCCACCTACCGCGCCTTCAACCGCGCTGTCTGGGTAGAGTTCGAGAACGGCACGATGAGCGCCGCGACCCTGCGGGTGCGTCGCTTCGAGCAACTATTCGCGGCCCTGGGTCTTGAGGCCGACGCCGCGGCCTTCAGCCCCCGCTACCTCGAGCACCTGTCTCGAGGGACCGAACTCCTCGAAGGAGCGGAACGCCTCGTGCGCACCCTCCGTGGGCGCGTCGGCATGGCCCTCATCACGAACGGTCTGAAGGACGTGCAGAGACCCCGTCTCCGTGGTTCGGCGCTGCACGGGCTGTTCGATCACGTGATCGTCTCCGACGAGATCGGGGTGGCCAAACCCTCGGCCGGCTTCTTCGACATCGCTTTCGACGCGGCGGGCGCACCGGCGAAGGAGAAGGTGTTGGTGATCGGCGACAGTCTCACCTCCGACATCCAAGGGGGCATCGACTACGGGGTGGACACGTGTTGGTTCAATCCTCGCGGAGCGTCGGCCGATCCGCGCTACCCGGCGACCTACGAGATCCGTAGTCTGCCCGAGCTCTATCCGCTGGTGGGTCTCGCACCCGACCCGGCGGGGTGAGCGGGTACGTGCCAAGGCGATGCCGAGCTCGATGAAGACTCCCCATCCGCAACCCCACGACGTCCTTGATCAGTCTTCGACGCCTCTGGCCGACGCCATCGAGGAGTACCGGAAGCGGGGGATGGCCGCCTACCACACGCCCGGCATCCCTCTGCTCGGACCGGGGGAGGAGGTCTCGGAGGTGATAGTCGAGTAT
>DASRMJ010000155.1:0-5740 GCA_035647995.1 Thermoleophilia bacterium
GGATACACAGCGACAAAATGTTCCTGGCCCGCCGGTCTCCCTCCCTGCGCGCTTCTTCCTCCACGCTTCGCACCATCTTCGCCATGTCGTGGCGTACGTCGTCTTCGGTGCGTTTCAGGATGAGATCGCGAGCGTCGACCTGGGTGAGTCCAGAGACCGTTTCGAGCACCCTCTGCTCTTCGACCTTGAGGGCTTCCACCTCCTCGAGGCGCTCGCGGTAGTGGATCTCACGATCGGCCACCGCCTGTTCGCGGCGCCCGACCTCCTTGAGTTTCTCGTCTAGACTCTCATCTCGCTGGAGCACCCGCTTCTCCAGCTGCGAAAGTTCGTTCCGACGATCGCGCAGTTCGGTCTCGGTGTCCGTGCGCAACTTGTGCAGCTCGTCCTTCGCTCCAACGAGTGCTTCCCTCTTCTCGGCCTCCGCTTGGCGCTGGGCGGTCTCCAGGATCTTTGAGGCTTCTTGCTCCGCGGAGGTGATCTTTGCCTCCCCGACGAACTTGCGCAGCAGATAGCCCGCAGCGATCCCGATCGCCCCCAGGGCCAGGGCCAACACGACCCATAGTCCTTCCATCGGTTCTCCAGTCCATTCCTATTCGGCTGGTAACGCTCACGTGTGATGCGACGAACCGATCGACAACATGAAAAAGCCGAGCATAGCCCGGCTGTACGGCTGGTTCCGCGCCCCTCTCGGATTCCTGAGGCTCAGCGATTCACGGTGTGACCACGGCGTTCCGCCGGATCCTCCGCAACTGTGATGGTCCCGATCTTGTTGTTGAGTCTTCGACCTCTGTCACACAACCGCTGTTGTCCAAAAAAATCTATCGCTACGAGTGGAACGTGTTCCCGTCGTCAACCGTTCGTCACAAGCAGCATCAGTTTATCGGTTCTGTGAGGAAAGTGTCAAGAAACCCCGGCATTTCCCGGATCATCCTCCGCCGCGGCCATTTCGGAGGTACTCAGGCGGCGCACGACGAGACGGATGATGTCCCAGCCGTGGCCTCTCCGCTCCAGGTAGGCGGATATGCGCCTCTCGGCGCGCGCCGGGTCCGCGCCCAAGTCGTGCGCGAAACGACGCTGCATGACGATTGCCAACTCGTCCACGACCTGCGCCTGGTCGGCGCCGGCAAGCCGGGCCGCCCCCACAGCCTCTTTGACGATGCTCCGCTCGACGCCCCGGCTCAGGAGGTCTTGGGTGATCCTGCGCGGGCCCCAGGATCCCTGCGAGCGAGAACGCACCAGCCACTGCGCGAAACGGCGGTCGTCGACGTAGCCCAGGTGCGCAAGCCACTTCACCACTTCGCTCACCAACTCGGGTCCGTAGCCGTAGCGGGCCAGGCGGCGCTCCACTTCTACCCGCGACCGCTCGCGCGTCTCCAGGTAGCGCAAGGCGCGGGCGCGCGCCGCGCCGCGCTCACCCTCGTCGAGTACGCGCTTGAGCGAGGTTCCCTCTAGGAGCGTCCCTTCGGTCAGCCCCATCTCGGACACCAGCTGGAGGTCGATCGCAAGACGCCGCCCCCCCTCCAGCTCGACGCGCGCCCGAGTGGGATCCTTCGGGTCGGGGGCCAGGCGCTCTATGCGAGCGCCGGCGCCCGGGTCGTCACTGTCACTGTGCTCATTCGGCGGGTGCAGGGGCCTCTCCCTCGTCCGTGGGTGCGGTCCAGTCGCCGTATGCGAACTGCGGCTTGATGACATCTAGGATCTCACTGCGCAGCTTCGCAACCAATTCGGGGTCTTCGCGCAGGAAGCTCTTCACGTTCTCCCGGCCTTGCCCCAAGCGGAGGTCGCCGTAGCTGTACCAGGCGCCGCTCTTCTGCACGACCTTGTTCTCGGCGGCCATGTCGAGGATCTCGCCTTCTACGGACACGCCGGTGCCATACATGACGTCGAACTCGGCCTGCCGGAACGGAGGTGCGACCTTGTTCTTCACCACCCGGACCCGGACCCGGTTGCCCACCGCCTTGTCGCCCTCCTTGAGGGTCTCGATGCGGCGGATATCGAGCCTCACCGAGGAGTAAAACTTGAGAGCCCGCCCACCGGGAGTCACTTCCGGGTTGCCAAACATCACGCCGATCTTCTCGCGAAGCTGGTTGATGAAGATAGCCGAAGTCTGCGTCTTGTGGATGGTGCCGGCGAGCTTTCTGAGCGCCTGACTCATGAGCCGGGCCTGAAGCCCCACGTGAGAGTCGCCCATCTCGCCCTCGATCTCGGCTCGAGGAGTCAAGGCCGCCACGGAATCCACCACCAGCACGTCGAGCGCCCCGCTGCGGATGAGCAACTCCGCGATCTCGAGGGCCTGCTCACCGTGATCGGGCTGGGCCAGCAGGAGGTCGTCGACCTGGACCCCGATCCTGCGGGCATACATGGGGTCCATCGCGTGCTCCGCGTCTATGAACGCGGCCTTCCCCCCCGCCTTCTGCGCCTGAGCGATGATGTGGAAGGCGAGCGTGGTCTTGCCGCTCGATTCGGGACCGAAGATCTCTATCACCCGGCCACGAGGCACGCCACCCACCCCCAGAGCCAAGTCGAGACCCAGCGACCCGGTGGAGATCGCGGGAATGCGCACCGCGGCGCCCTCGTCGCCGAGTCGCATGATCGCGCCCTTGCCATACTGCCGTTCGATCTGCCCCACAGCCATCTCAAGGGCCTTATCCTTCTCCACGTCTCCTCCTAGAGGTTGAACTCCATCCGATCATCCACTTCGATCGATCAATGCCGCCGACTGCAGAGCCTCGTATCGCGCTCCTTCACGGCTCAAGATGCTCCTGTATAAACACACCGAGCGTATCCCGAGAGGGATGCGCCGCACATCGGACGTTGGTCTCAGTCTGCCCGGCCGCCCCAGACGGGCGATCGTGAGATGCGGCCTGAACGGCCGTCCTTCCCTCTGGAAAACGCCCTCCCGCTCCATACCGGAGGCCACCCGTTCGAAGAGCGCCGTCAAGACGCCCTTCGGGTCATCGACATCCAGGGCCACAACTCTCGCGCGCGCCTCGGACGGTAGACACACGTAACCGCCCAGCAACACCACCCCACCCATGGTACACGGTACCGCGGACACTACCCGAACCGCACGTTCCACCTTCGTCGCTTCGACCTCACCCAGGAAGCACAAGGTGAGGTGCAGCTGCTCGGCTCGGGTGACACGCATATCCGCGTGGTCCGGTAGCGCCGCCTGCGTCTCTTCTACGAAGGGGAGCACCTCTTCGGGAAGAGGGACGCCCACGAAGACCCGCGAGCGCTCACCCGTCATCGCTGACGGCGGAGTCGTCCGCCGAGAGCCGCGAACCCGAAGGCTCCGGCAGATGTAGACGTTCGCGGGCCTTCAAAAAGTAGTCAGCACCACTCCAGATGGTGAGGGCCACAGCCAAGGCCACAAGGTACCAGGAGATCGTGCGCCCCCAGATCGTATAGGCAGGCTCGAGGATGACCGCCAGGATAGCCGCCATCTGACTGGCCGTCTTGGCCTTCCCCCACCGGCTGGCCGGTATGATCACCCCTTCGGCGGCGGCCACCATGCGCAGGCCCGAAACCGCGAACTCCCGGGCGATGATGACCATCGCCACCCAGGCCGAGAGACGGTTGAGTTCGATCAAGGCCAGCAGCGCCGCGGATACCAGCAGCTTGTCGGCCAGCGGATCGAGGAAGGCGCCCAAGACCGTGACCTGGCGGCGGCGGCGAGCGAAGTATCCGTCGAGAGAGTCGGAAGCGGCCGCCACCAGGAAGATGCCGGCGGAGAAGAGCGCGCTCAACTCGTCCACCCGGGCTCGATCGCTTCCGAACGGGAAAGCCCCCAACAGAAACGCCATGAAGACCGGGATCAGGAAGATCCTGAAGATAGTGATCGAGTTGGGCAGATTCAGTCGCATGAGCTGCCCTCCGCGGCGTCGATAGGTGTGCCCACCAGATCGTACCCGATACTCTCCGTGAGAAGAACGCGCACGACCTCGCCCACTGCACTTGGCCTTCGGCCCTCCCCCACCAAGAAGGTCAGGCCGTCCACCTCCGGCGCCTGCCCGCACGTGCGCCCAGCGGCGAAGGCGCCCTCGGGTCCATCGTCGTCGCCGAGTCGGTCCATCATCACGTCCACCATCTTGCCCACCCGCTCAGCTACGGCGCGCTCGGCGGCGTCGGAGATCGCTCCGGCTACCAGCGTCAGACGATCCCGCACGACCCTGGCAGGGACGCGCCCCGGCAGCGTCGCCGCTCGGGTGCCCTCCTCGGCACTGTAGGCGAACACCCCGGCGTGCTCGAGGCCTGCCTCACCGATGAACTCGATCAGAGTCTCGACGTCGTCGTCCGTCTCCCCCGGAAAGCCCACGATGAAGGTGCTGCGCACGGAGACGTCAGGCATGAGGTCCCGCGCTTTGTCCAGAAGGGCGAGATACGACTCCGCCCCGCCGGCTCGGCCCATGCGCCGAAGAACGGACGTGGACGCGTGCTGCAGGGGGATATCCAGATACCGGCACAGCTTGTCGTGCGTCGCCATGAACTCGAGGAGGTCGGCGGTGACGTGCTCCGGTTGGAGGTACATCAGACGCACCCGCGCGACGCGCTGGTCTGCGGCCAGAATATCCACCAAGCCGGGAAGGTCGACGTCGCCATCGCGCCAGATGGCTGTGTCTTGACCCACAAGGACCAGCTCGCGCGCACCCTGGGTGAGGCTGCGCCGGGCGTTCGCGACGATCTCCGCGGGTGGGATGGCGTGGTAGGGGCCCTTGATCTGCGGGATGGCGCAGAAGCTGCACAGATGATCGCAGCCGTCGGAGATCTTGAGGTAGGCGTAGCTGCGAGACGCCGTCTGAGGCGCCGACGCGGAGGCCGCCGACCCGGCGCGGAGAGCGCCGCTACCGGCCTCAGCGGTAAGGCGGTCGCGCAGAGCGTGCACATCCCCCAGACCATACCACCCGTCCACCTCGGGAAGCTCCGCAGCGAGCTCCTCCCTATAGCGCTCGACCAGGCAGCCCATGACCAGTACCTGGGCGGGGCCGAACTCCTGCAATGCCTCCAGGATGGCTTGGATCGACTCCGCCCGCGCATCCTCGATGAAACCGCATGTGTTCACGAGGATGTGTGAAGCCGTCTCGGGACTCTCGACGATGTTGACACCGGAAGCTGCCAGATCGGCCGCGAGCGTCTGCGAATCCGCCTCGTTCTTGGGGCAACCGAGGGTGTGGATGTATGCGCCTTCGAGGGCCTTCAACGGCCTCTGCCACTCACTCGACGCGCTGGAGGCCCGCGTCGCTCAGGACGAAATCACCATACGGTTGCGGCACTTCCACAAGACCACCGTCGACATACAATCTCACCGCCGACGGATCCCCGATACGCAACCAGATGCGTCCGTCCGCGGAGTAGGTGAGACGTTCTCCCTCCGCCAACGTGCCCGAGTAAAGGGTCCTCCCGGCGGCGGACTCTTCCCTCACCACGATCCAACAACGGTTCTGGACGGTCTCGATCACCAGATCGAGTTTGTCCGGGTTCGAGTCGGCGGCAGGGACTTCCGCCGCGCCCGCCGACATCGCGACCACCACGCCGGCTACGCTCTCGTCGGTCGCCGCCCCTGCGCCCACCGCATCGCCGATGCCACCCGCCGGAGTCGACGTGGAAGAGGTGACGCTCTCCGGGTCGATCACCGCCGGCTTCTCTCCCCGGTTGCCGAAGGCGATGGCCAGCACCGCGAGAACGATCAGAGCCACGACCGCGACTACCACGTAGTTGGGTTGCGACCGCCGTCCTCTGG
>DASRMJ010000156.1:0-9826 GCA_035647995.1 Thermoleophilia bacterium
CCCTTGGCACGATCCGACCCCGCACGCCATCCCCGCCTCCAAGCTGAACCAGGCCCGCACGTCGCCCGTGGCCACACCTAGCTCCCAGACCGCCCGACACATCGCGTGCGCCCCGCACGCCACCACCACGTCGCCGGCGCGAAGCTCGTAAGACAGCAGCTCCGTGACAAGGCCCTCCCGGCCGAGGGCACCGTCCTCGCAGATGGCCTCGAGCCGCGCTCGGACCCCGGTCGCGGCCAGGGCGGCCACTGCGGGCTCGAACACCTCGAGCACAGCGGCCTGAGAGGCATCGCGGAATCCTAGGAGCACCAGGACTTCCCCGAGGCACGCGTCTCCTCCCCCCACACGCTCCGCAAGCTGCTCCACCACCAACAAGAGCGGCGCGGTGCCGACGCCGCCGCCGGCGATGAGAAGGCGTGGGAAGGGTGGAGGCGGCACGGGTGACGCGGGTAACACGGGTGGCGCGGCAGCTCCCGCCAAGGCCAACGCATCCAGGTCGAAACCGCGCCCCAGGGGACCGATGACGTGCACCACGCTCCCCACCGGAGCGGTGGCGAGTTCCGCGGTGCCGGGACCGACGCAAGAGATCAGGAAGGTGACACGAGCTCCGTCCCCGCCCACCTCAGCGGGCCTCTCGGTGTGCACGCTGAACGCGCGAGGCAGGAACCGGGTGGAGCAGGCGAGCCGCAGCATCGCGAACTGCCCCGCACATGCGCCTCCCCATCCGGGCACTGAGAGAGTCACCTCCCTCAAGGATCCGAGACTGCGGGTGCGGACCACCCGGGCCGCGACGAGGGCATCCCCCCAGCCGTAGGTGGAGTCCCCGGGAGGAACCGAGGGCAGCATCACGAGCCCATCCTCAAATCCGGTCGGGCCGGTGGGCGGTCGGCGGCTCAGTGGAGGCGGGGCCGCGACGGAACGGACCGCTCATCACCGACCCCAGTGACGGCCCGTGCAACTCCTGCAAACATGCCACCGGCACCTCGCCGGTGCGCGCCGCTTCGATCGCCTGCACCGCCGCCTGCGCAGCCGCTATCGTCGTGGTGGCGGGCACCTTGCGTCTGACGGCGGCTCCGCGGATCTCGTACCCGTCGGCACGCGCCCCACCACCACGGGGGGTGTTGATCACCAGGTCGACCTCTCCTCGCTCGATAAGATCGACGATCGTGACCGCCTTGCCGATTCCCGCTGGGTCGCATAGACCCTCCGAGTACTTAAGCACCAACTCCGCGTCGATGCCGTTGCGAGCGAGGATGCCCTGGGTGCCGGCCGTAGCAAGCAGCCGAAAGCCCAGCCGGGCCAGGGTGGCCGCCACCCCCACTGCAGCCGCCTTGTCCGCATCGCACACCGACAGGAATACCGTGCCCCCCTGCGGCAGACTGTCGCCGGCTGCCAGGGAGGCTTTCCCGAAGGCTACGGGGAAGCTGCGCCCGACGCCCATCACCTCGCCGGTCGACTTCATCTCCGGGCCCAGTGTGCTGTCCGCGCCCGGGAAGCGCTGGAACGGGAGCACCGCCTCCTTGACGGCCACGTGCGTCAGGCCACGCCGACTCGGCACGCGCCCCGTAGCCAAGGACTCGTCCCAGCCGGGCGGTCGAAGCTGGGCCAACTTGTGGCCGGCGATCACCTGAGTGGCGATCTTGGCCAAGGGCACGCCCGTGGCCTTGCTCACGAACGGCACGGTGCGACTCCCGCGAGGGTTCACCTCGAGCACGTAGATGGTGGTGCCGGAGTCGTTCGATTGCAGCGCGTACTGGACGTTCATGAGGCCGATGACCCCGAGTTCCAGCGCCAAGGCTTCCGTCTGCTTCTCGATGGCGTGGACCGCTTCCCCCCCGAGCGTCACCGGTGGGATCACACACGCGGAGTCTCCGGAGTGCACACCCGCCTCTTCCACGTGTTGCATCACGGCGCCGATGTAGACGTCTGTGCCGTCGCACACGGCATCCACGTCCACCTCCATGCTGCGCTCCAGAAAGCGGTCGATGAGGATCGGGTGCCGCGCAGGCGTCTTCACCGACACCTCGAGGTAGCGTTCAAGCGCCGCCCTGTCGTATACGATCTCCATCGCCCGACCGCCGAGCACGTAGCTGGGGCGCACGAGGACCGGGTAGCCTATGTCCTCCGCGATGGCGATAGCCTCAGCCGCCGAACGGGCAGTGCCATACGGGGGTGCCTGCAGGCCCAGCCTGCGCAGGACGCCGCCGAAACGTTCGCGGTCCTCCGCCAGGTCGATCGCCTCCTGGCTCGTGCCCATGATGGGCACTCCCGCCCGGTGCAGACGCTCGGCTATGCGCAAGGGAGTCTGCCCTCCGAACTGGACGATGACGCCTATGGGCCTCTCGTTGTCGACGATGTTGAGCACGTCCTCCACGGTGAGCGGCTCGAAATACAGGCGGTCGGAGGTGTCGTAGTCGGTGGAGACCGTCTCAGGATTGCAGTTCACCATGATCGCTTCGTAGCCCTGCTCACGCATCTCCATCACCGCGTGAACGCAGCAGTAATCGAACTCGATGCCCTGGCCGATACGGTTCGGGCCGCTCCCAAGGATGATCACCCGCTCGCGCTCGAGGTTGGGGAGTGCCTCGTTCTCGTCCTCGTAGGTGGAGTAGAAGTAGGGCGTGTAGGCTTCGAACTCGGCGGCGCAGGTGTCCACCGCCTTGTACGTTGGCACGATGCCCTCCGCGAGGCGGCGTGCGCGTACTTCGTCCTCGGTGCAGCCGAGGAGTTTGGCGATGCGGCCGTCGCTGAATCCAAGACGCTTGGCCTGGCGCAGCTCTTCCCTCGGCAAAGTATCGATGGCCGGAGCGATGGCCTCCGTAGCGACGGAGGCGCGAGCGCGGCCCTGGGGTCCGGCCGGCGGTGGGGGGCCCGCGGTCGCCGCGCTCTCGGGCGCGACCTCTCCCGCCGCCGGCGGCGCGGGCGCGACGGGCGCGAGCGGCGGCCCGCACGCCCTCGCAGCCGCCCCCATCTGTGACTCGTGCCCCGGACTTGGGGTCGCCGGCGGGTGGCCGGCGAGGGCAGGGAGCGACGCGAACTTCTTCAACCGCTCCTCCGCCTCCACGATCTCGCGCAACTCCTCGAGAAACCACTCGTCGATCATAGTGGCACGGAAGATCTGCTCCAGCGTGACCCCCCGCCTATATGCCTCCAGGATGAGGTCGTAGCGCTCCGCCGATGGGATGGCGATCATGGCCACCAAGGCGTCGTTGCTCGGGGGGATGTCGGGTTTCACGTCGAGTTCCCGAGAACGCATCGACTTCTGGAACGCCTCCTTGAACGTGCGGCCGATGGCCATATTCTCCCCCACGCTCTTCATGTGGGTGGTGAGGCGGGCGTCGGCCCGGGGGAACTTCTCGAAGGCCCAGCGCGGCGTCTTCACCACCACGTAGTCGATGGTGGGCTCGAAGCACGCCGGTGTCTTCTTGGTGATGTCGTTGGAGATCTCGTCGAGCGTGTAGCCCACCGCCAGCTTCGCGGCGATCTTGGCTATGGGGAAGCCCGTGGCCTTCGAAGCGAGAGCCGAGCTCCGCGAGACGCGCGGGTTCATCTCGATGACCATCAGTTCGTCGGTCTCGGGAGAATAGGCGAACTGGACGTTCGAACCGCCGGTCTCCACTCCGATGGCCCGGATGATGTCGAGAGAAGCGTCGCGCAGGCGCTGGTACTGGACATCGGTGAGGGTCTGTTGAGGAGCCACGGTGACCGAGTCGCCGGTGTGGATGCCCATGGGGTCCATGTTCTCGATCGAGCAGACGATGACCACGTTGTCCTTGCGGTCGCGCATGACCTCGAGCTCGAACTCCTTCCAGCCGATGACCGACTCCTCGAGCAGCACCTGACCTACCGGCGACGCGTCGAGCCCTGCCTGCACCGCCCTGTCGAAATCGCCCCTGGTCTCGGCGACCCCGCCGCCGTGGCCACCCATCGTGAAGCTCGGGCGGATGATCAAGGGCAGACGCAGCCCGTCCTCGAGCGCTTGGTGCGCGCCCCGAAGGTCCCGCACCACCGCCGACTCGGGAACCCGGAGGCCGATGGATGCCATGGTGGAGCGGAACTGGTCCCGATCCTCGGCACGCTGGATAGCGGCATAGTCGGCACCGAGGAGCTCCACCCCGAAGCGCTCCAGGGTGCCATCCTCCGTCAGGGCGACAGCCAGGTTAAGGGCGGTCTGGCCTCCAAGTGTGGGCAAGAGGGCGTCGGGGCGCTCCTTCTCGATGATGCGGGCGACCACCTCGGGCACGAGCGGCTCGATGTAGGTGCGGTGAGAGAAGGCTGGGTCCGTCATGATGGTGGCCGGGTTGGAGTTCACGAGGACAACTTCGTAGCCCTCCTCCAACAGCACCTTGCACGCCTGGGTCCCCGAGTAGTCGAACTCGCACGCCTGCCCGATGACGATGGGGCCCGACCCGATGATCATGACCTTGCGGATATCGTCTCGGCGTGGCATCAGAATGTTCCCCCAGGTCACTCGGCGGATGTACAGTTCGGGATGGGGCCCGCCAGGTTCACGCAAGGGTCGCGGACGGGTAGGGCGATGATACCAGGACGGCGCCCGCGGGAGAGCGTCGGGCGGACTCTCGGAGGCGGCGCGCCGGACATCAATCGGCCCGGCGGCACCTGCACCACCGGGACTGCGGCAGTCGAAGCGAAAGGGGAGGGCATGAACCATCGGTCAAGGTGCATGAGGCGACAGCTCCACCTCTGCGCCGCCCTTCTGCTGGCGGCCTTGGTGCCAGGCTGCGCCTGGCCGGCAGGGTCGACCTCCACGAGCGCGGAACCCGGCGGCCCCGCGGCGACCACCACCATCCCGTGGGCCAGCACCACCGTGCCTCCGGGCGAACTCCCTCGTGAGACTCTCCCTCCTGAGACGCCCACCACCCGCACCACTCAATCGCCCACCACCGTCACCAGCCTGCCGGCAATCCCCGAAGGTGGTGTCGAGTACGGTCGCCTGCCCGGGGACTCCAAGCGAGTAGCTCTCACCTTCGACGCCTCCTATGATCCGACCCCGCTCTCGTCCATCCTGGCTACGCTCGAGAGCGAGGGAGTCCCCGCCACCTTCTTCTTCACCGGGCAGTTCGTCGAGGGTTTCCCGGAGGCCGTGGCCGCTGTCGTGGCCTCCGGCGCCCCCATCGGGAATCACTCCTACTCGCATGCAGACTTCACCAAGGCCTCCCCTGACGAGATCCGTTCACAACTGCAACGCACCGCCGACCTGCTCACCCTCGCCGGTGCTGACGATCCGCGGCCGCTGTTCCGCTTCCCCTACGGTGCACGAAACAAAGCGACGCTGGCCATCCTCGGCAGCGAGGGCTACGTCAGCGTCTACTGGACGATCGACACCCTTGACTGGAAGCCGGAACGCACGACTCAGGAGATCCACGACGTCGTCATGGCCAAGCTCGGTCCGGGCGCGATCGTGCTGATGCACGTGGGCGGTCGGGAGACGGCTTCGGTCTTGCCCTCGCTCATCCGAGACATCCGCGCCAAAGGATACGAGTTCGTGGACCTGCGGACGGCCCTCCGATGATCAGCCGACCATACGCTCACCCAGCCTGGTGGCCGAACCTTCCAGCTCCCGTGCGCTATCATCGACCGGTCCCGCTGCGCTCGACCCACCAAGCACCGAGAGGACCATCGTGCTGGCACTCAGAGAACTACTCGGCAGCAGACTCAAGTTCGGCCTGATCGCGGCCGCGATCGGCCTGGTCGTGGCTCTCACCCTACTCATGTCGGCCATGTCGGAGGGCCTGATCACCGGGATGACCGGAGCCGAGGGCTCTCTCGCTGGCGACGCACTCGTGTTCCAACGCGACACCCAGCTGTCCCTCGAACGCAGCATCCTCACGCGTGACGACCTGAACATTCTCGCGGTCGCGCCCGGCGTGTCCAACCTGTACGCGGTCGGCCATGCCATGATCTCGGTGGACGCGGGTGCCGGAGTGTTCGATGCCCGCCTCCTCGGACTGAGCGCAGGCTTCGAGCAACTACCACTCGTGGAAGGGAGACCCCCACAGTCCCCGGGGGAAGCCCTCGTGGACATCACGGCCAAAGCCAACGGCGTCGCACTGGGCGATCCCGTGCGCCTCTCCCCCGTCGATGGCACCCTCACCGTCGTGGGCTTCACCCGCGATCGCCGCTACGTCATGTCCCCGGTCTTCTACGTCGACATGGCCACCTGGCGAAGCCTCTACGTGGCGGCCCTCGTGGGGCCTGCGCCCGGAGGCTCAAGTGCAGGAGGCGGCGCGCAAGGCCCGGGCACAGCGGGGGTGGAAGAACGACTCTCCGGCGAGGCCTCCATCGCCGCCGTCCGCCTGGATGACGGAGTCACGGCTGCCGACCTCGCGGCGGCGCTGGGAGACCGGTACGAGGTGGCCACACCCGCCGCCGCCGCCCGCGCCGGCAACGGCATGCCGGTCATGGTCCTGGCGGTGAACGGCATACAGGTGGTGTCCCTCCTGATAGGCGCTCTGGTCATCGGGATCTTCTTCTACATCACCACCCTCCACAAGACCGGCCAGATCGCAGCGATCAAAGCGCTGGGGGCTTCGAACGGCTACCTCTACCGCCAACTGCTGTTGCAGATCGTGGTCTTGGTGACGTTGGCCGTGGTCGTGGGCATGGCGCTGGCGTTGGGAGCCGGCGCGTCGATGCCGTCGACGATGGCGTTCGACCCCGGGCTGGGACGATGGGGCGTATCGCTCATAGCCGTGTACGCGATGGCACTCCTCGGAAGCCTCTTCTCACTCCGGAACATCCTCAGCATCGACCCTGCCATCGCCCTCGACCGCGCGGAACACTAGGAGAACGACATCAATCTGCTAGAGGTCAAGAAGGTCTCGAAACACTACGGCAGCGGCCACACCATGGTGACCGCGCTCAGCGACGTCTCGCTCGCCCTGGATCGGGGACGGCTCCTCGCGGTGCTCGGGCCTTCCGGCTCTGGGAAGACCACCCTACTCTCCATCATCGCCGGGCTGCTGCAACCTTTTGCGGGGGAGATCCTCATCGAAGGCCAAGCGATCCACCTTCGCAGCCCGGCGGAAGCGGCGGCCTTCCGAAGGCGCCATGTGGGCCTTGTGTTCCAGGACCATCACCTGGTCCCGTATCTGACCGCCCTCGAGAACCTCCTCCTCGTTCCCCATCTGGCCGGAAGGGTGCGGGAGGAACATCGGCGGCGCGCAGAGAGACTCCTCGCCGAATTCGGACTCCTCGAGCGCCTCAGGCACAGACCCTCAGCACTGTCCGGTGGCGAGCGGCAGCGAGTCGCGATCGCCCGGGCCCTCATGAACGAACCGACGATCATGCTGGTGGACGAGCCCACGGCGAGCCTGGACACCGAACGCGGTCAGAAGGTACTCGAACTACTTCGCGATCAGGTCCACTCGCGGGACATGACGTGCGTCATGGTGACTCACGACCCTCGCATGGCCGAACAAGCCGACCAGACCGTCTGCCTGGTCGATGGGCGGGTCGCTCCAGGCGCGGGCGGCGAGTGACGGGCAAGCGGCCGCAACACCTCCGAACCAGAAGGAGCCAACAATCATGACGACCCGCATCACCATCTTCTCGGACTACATCTGACCCTTCTGCTATGTCGGCGCGGGCATCGTCGACCAACTGAAGCAGGAGTTCGACATCGAGGAGGAGTGGATCAGCTACGAGATCCACCCGGAGACGCCGGCCGAAGGCCGGTCCTTGGCCGAGTACTTCGGGGCGGCCGACCTGCGCCCGATGAACGACATGCTGCGGGCGCGGACGGCCGAGTTCGGCCTGTCGTTCGCGCCGCCGCTCGTCCTATCCAACTCGCGTTCAGCCATCTTGGCCGCGGAATACGCACGCAGCACGGGCAGCCACGCGGAGTTCAGTCGCCGCGTCTTCGCCGCCTACTTCGCTGAAGGACGAGACATCGGCGATGTGGCCACTCTCCGGGCCGTAGCCGCCGACGCGGGCCTGGATGCGGAGGGTTTGCGACTCTCCCTGCTCGCCGGAGAGTACGTGGACCTCCTGTTGGCGGCCGAGGCCGAAGCCCGCGGCCTCGGCATCACCGGCGTGCCCACGTTCTTCGTTGGGGGAGTGCCCTCATCTTCGGATGCGTCGCGGGCTCCGAGTCGAAGGATCGTGGGCGCGCAGCCGCTGGAGGTGTTCCGGACGGCTCTCAGGGGGATGTAGACCTTCCCAGCCGCTCTCTCAGCCGCTGCTATCTCTCCGCCGCTACCCCGCCCTACAGCGACGCCCCGAAGTCGCGGGACTCCAGGGCGTCGAAGATGCGCAATCTGACTCGGAGCTACTCCTTCGGCGTGCCCATCACCTGCTCGAACGCGTCGTCGTCCATGAGGGCGCCGTCGGCCAGCAGTTGCCGGAACTTCAGGAAGTCGACGGTGTCGGCGCCGGTGAGCTTGCGGGTGGAGAACGCGTTGAAACCGAGGTAAGCCTCCACCATCATGTTCGTCGCAAGCCAGTGCCGACTCGGCGTCTTCGCCATATCCCAGAAGAACCGCTTCTTCATGCGCACGGAGTCGATGGACATCTGCAGCGACTCGGGGAAGAGGTTGGCGAACTTCCACACGATGGCGTCGACAGACTTGTCGAGTTCCGTGAAGTCGACGGTGCAACTCTTGACTATCTCCTTGGCCGCGGCGGCGGCCTCGCCCGTCTTCATCTCGCCGTAGACGATCTCCCCGTCTTCGACGTAGCTCTGAGTATGAACGAGCGGGTTGCGGATCAGGTCACCCTCGGCCGTGCGAAGCACGGGCACCACCTTCGAAATGAGGTTCTTGGCCTTCATCTTGTACGCGGACCACAGCTCGCACGAGATGCAGTTCCACATGGCGTCTTCCATGGAGAGGAACCAGGGCAGGAAGTCGGTGGATCCGCCCACCGGCGCCGAGCCGTGCTTCGGGCCGGCCTGGCCGTAGATGGCCATGTCGGAGGAGACCGCCAGATCGCACGCCATGCCGATCTCCTGGCCGCCGCCCACGCGCATCCCGTTGACCCGCGCGATCACCGGCTTCTTGCAGTTCAAGATCGAGTCGACCATGGCATTGAACAGGTCCATGTACTCGCCGTACTCCTGGGGGCGCTTGGAGTAGTACTCCGCGTACTCCACCGTGTTGCCACCGGTGCAGAAGGCCTTGTCGCCGACCGCGGTGAAGACGACGGCTACGACGCTGCGGTCGAGAGAGGCGTTGGTGAAGCCGGCTATCACGCCCTTGACCATCTCCGTGGTGTAGCTGTTGAACTGCTTGGGGTTGTTCAGGGTGATGCGCGCCACATACAGGCCGGGAACGACCTCGCCGTCAGGGCCGGTCAGGGGCGACTTGACGTACATCGTGCACGGGGCTTCCGTGCCCCAGTACTCCGACGTGTGGAGGCTGTGGTCCTTGAGTTCGTTGGTCCTCGGGATCCAATCCAGGCTCATCTCTGCTCCTCTCGATCTCGCCGCGGCGCGGGCGGGGTCAGGATTCTCTCCGTATGATGGTGGCCATGGTCGCCCCGCCGCCTCCGCAGATGGCGGCGACACCAAGCTCACCACCGGTGCGCTTGAGGGCGTGATACAGCGTCACGAGGATGCGGGCGCCGGAACAGCCGGTGGGATGCCCGAGGGCGATCGCGCCGCCGTGGATGTTGAGCTTGTCACGGTCCCAGCCGAGGACGCGCTCGTTCGCCAGCACCTGCGCAGCAAAGGCCTCGTTCACCTCGATGAGGTCCATGTTGGAGAGCGACATCCCCGCCCGCTTCAGGGCCTTAGGGATGGCCACCCCGGGGCCCTCGCCCATGAAGCGGCCATCGACCGCCGTCTGCGTGTAGTCGACCACTGAAA
>DASRMJ010000157.1:0-6834 GCA_035647995.1 Thermoleophilia bacterium
GGATAAGCAACCTCGTGGAGGATCGGGATCGGGCCTCGTGGAGGATCGAGGAGGCAGCGGAAGTCGCAGCGCGTGCCACGCTCATGGTGTGTGCTCGGATCGACGAGGTCTTGGTGGCCTTTCGGGCCGCCGGCGACGAGGACGACGCCGCTGGAGACGATCACGACGCAGCCAGAGAAGAGGACGACGCGGCCGGAGACGGCTCCCATGCGGGTGACGCCGGCTCCGACACCAGTGGCTTCGATGCGGCCGATTCCAGCGCGGGCGGTTGTTTCAGTTGAGCGCGTTGAGCCTGGCCTACTCGCCGTGTCCCAACGACACGTACATCTTCCACGCCTGGGTGCACGGCCTGGTGCCGGGAGCGCCGCGTGTGCGGGAAGTGCTCGCGGACATCGACGAACTGAACGCGATGGCTCTGCGGGCTGAACCCGATGTCGTCAAGGTGTCGTTCCACGCTCTGGCTCACCTTCGCGAGCGCTACGTCCTCCTGCACTCCGGTGGGGCGCTGGGCCGTGGGTGTGGCCCGCTCGTCCTCGTGACACCCGAATCGCCGCTGCGTCTCGCGAACGGGGGCGGGCCTTCTCGGGTCCTGGCCGGCCGGAGGGTGGCGATACCCGGAGAGTTGACCACAGCAGCCCTGCTCCTGCGTCTCTACGCTCCGGAGGTCGGCGAGATGGTGCCGATGCCGTTCCACCGGATCATGGGTTCGGTGCGAAGGGGGGAGGTCGACGCGGGGGTGATCATCCACGAAGGCCGATTCACGTACGTGCAGCAAGGACTCCGGAGCCTGCTCGATCTGGGCGACTGGTGGGAGGGCGTGACGGGCCGCCCGATACCGCTGGGTGGGATCGTCGTGCGCCGGGACCTCGGGCCTGACGTGGCCCGCCGCGTGGACGACGCGGTGCGGCGGAGCTTGGAGGTCGCGCGCGCCGACCCGGAGGCGTCCACCGCGTACATCCGGCGCCACGCTCAGGAGATGGACCCGAAGGTCTGTCGCGAGCACATAGCGCTGTACGTCACCGACTTCTCGATCGACTACGGTGATGAGGGGGAAGGGGCCATCCGCCACCTTCTGGCACAGGCCGAAGTCTTGGGTGCGGTGCCCGATTCCGGCGACCGACCGCTGTTCTGGGACGATCCTGCGGCGATGGGATTTCGCGCGGACGGCCCGGTGGGCCCAGCTGGCGCTGATGGCCCGGACGGCGCCGATGGCCCGGGTGGCGCCGATCGCTAGCCTTCCGCGGGGCCCGGCTCGGCGGCCCCGCGCTTCTTCTGGAGGAGCTGCCGCCTTTCGTCGTCGGTGAGGAAGGCGACCTCCAGCGCGTTCAGCTGTGCCTGCCTGGTCCACTTCGGGGAGAGGCCGGCGGCGGGCGCGGCCACTTCGTACTCGTTGGCCAGGTCGATGCCACTGATGGCGGGGTCGTCGGTGTTGATGGTGGCGGGCACACCTGCAGCGAGGAAGCGGCGCAGCGGGTGTTCGGCGAACGAGGGGACTGTGCCCGTCTGCACGTTGCTCGTGAGGCACGATTCGATGCCGATCCGTTCAGCGGCCAATCGCTCCACCAGGGCCGGGTCGTCGATGGCCCGAACCCCGTGCCCGATGCGCCGGGCACCGAGGGAGTCCAAGGCCTGCCACACGCTCTCCGCTCCGGCTGCCTCGCCCGCGTGCACCGTGACCTCCAGGCCCGCGTCCCGAGCTCGGCGGAAGTGGTCCACGAAGAGCGCCCCGGGGACACGGACCTCGTCTCCCGCAAGATCGAGCGCCACGAGCGCGTCACGGTGGGCGAGGAGTGCCTCCAACTCCCGGGTGGCGTTGGCGGGGCCGTACGTCCGGCTGAGGATCCCTATGAGCTTGACCATCACGCCCGTGTCGCGCGCGCCCGCGGTCGCTCCGTCTACCACGGCTTCGACCACGGCCTGCGGATCGAGGCCATGGGTCTCAGCCATGAACCACGGGCTGAAGCGGAGTTCCACGTAGTCGATGCCTTCGCGAAGCGCATCCTCGACGTTCTCGTAGGCGATCCGCCTACAGGCGGCTTCGTCCACCATCACGGCGGTGAGCCAGGAGAACTTCGCGAGGAACTGCAGGAGGTCATCGAGCGGGCGGGTCACCTGCACCGCCTCACGTAGACCCTCGACGTCCTGCGCGGGTAGGGCGACGCCGTGTTGAGACGCCAGGTCGAGGATGGTCTCGAGGCGCACGTTCCCGTCGAGGTGCCGATGAAGGTCGATTAGGGGGATAGAAGGGTCGATCACGCGGTGGTCTCCTGACGCCGAGGGACGATGGCTCGCTCAGCGCCGCCTATCCCCACTCCGGTCCCCGTTGAATCGACGGCCCGCGCGGGTCGGGAGAGCGGCATCCTGCTATCCTTCCTCGGTCATGATGCACATCAACGACATCTCCAAGTCCTTCGGCACCCAGGTCATCCTCGACCAGGCGAGCCTCCACATCCGCCCTGGGATGCGCATCGGCCTGGTCGGCCCGAACGGCGCCGGCAAGACCACCCTCTTCCGCATCATCGCGGGCGAGATGTCGCTGGACGAAGGGGACATCAACGCGCGCAAAGGCCTGCGTATTGGCTTCCTCCCTCAAGAGATCGAGGAGATCGCCGAGTTCGCGGTGCTCGACGAGGTGCTCGCCTCCTACGCCGACATCCTGGACATGGAACACCGGCTGAAGGGATTGGGAGAGCGTATCTCCGCCGCCTACGAGGGCGACTCCAGTGAGGACGCCGACGCTCTCATGAACGAGTTGGGCTCCTTGCAGACCGCGTTTGAACACGCCGAAGGATACGAACTCGAATCTCGCGCGCAGTCGATCCTGCGAGGAATGGGATTCAACGACGACGACTTCGATCGGCCCATCAAGGAGCTGTCCGGTGGCTGGCGCATGCGGGTGGCCTTGGCCCGTCTGCTGATGGAGACGCCCGACCTCCTGCTCTTGGACGAGCCCACCAACCATCTGGATCTCGAGAGTCTGCTCTGGCTTGAGGAGTTCCTGCTCGAGTGGACTGGATCGTTGGTCCTCGTGAGCCACGACAGGTATTTCCTGAACCGCATGGTCACCCATATCGTCGAGATGGATCGGGGCGGCCTCGATCTCTATACGGGCAACTACGATCATTTCGAGATCGAGAAGCAACAGCGCTACGAGGCACTCTCGAATGCCGCCAAGAACCAGCAGCGGGAGATCGAGTCGGCGGAGAGCTTCGTGCGCCGGTTCCGCGCCAAGAACACGAAGGCCAAGCAGGTGCAACAGAAGGTGCGCCAGCTCGAGAAGATGGAGCGTATCGACGCGCCCAATCTCGAGCGCAAGAAGATCAGGTTCCGCTTCCCGCAGCCGGGACGCACGGGGCGGGTCGTGGTCGAGATGCAGCGGGTGCGGAAGGCCTACGGAGACACCGTGGTGTACAAGGGCCTCGACCTCGTCGTGGAACGGGGCGAGAAGATCGCTCTGGTGGGCCCCAACGGAGCGGGCAAGTCGACGCTGCTGAAACTGCTGGCTGGAGCCATCACGCCGGACGGGGGCTCCCTGAAGTTGGGTCACAACGTGCGCCGCGAGTATTTCGCGCAGCACCAGCTGGAGGTGTTCGACCCCGACCGCAGCGTTCTCAAGACGATGGAGGACGTGGCGGCTCCCGTCGACAAGATGACCATGGTCAGAGGCTATCTGGGCACCTTCCTCTTCACCGGCGACGACGTCGAGAAGAAAGTGGGGGTGCTCTCGGGAGGAGAGAAGGCGCGTCTTGCGTTGGCCCGCATGCTGCTCGATCCGGCGGGACTTCTCCTGCTCGACGAGCCCACCAACCACCTGGATATGGCGAGCCGCGAGGTTCTGTCCGAGGCCCTGCGGCAATTCGAGGGCAGCGTGATCTTCATCAGTCACGATCGGCACCTCATCAACGCCATCGCCACCGAGGTGATCGAAGTGAAAGCCGGACGCCTCACCCACTACATCGGTGACTGGGAGTACTACCAGTGGAAGTCGGGTCGCGCCGGCGCCGTCCCGCCTACCGCGAGACTCGGCACCCGGAGCGAGGCGGCCGGGATCGAGGACGCCGGGTCTTCTGCAGTGGGACTCCCGGCTGCGGACACGCCGGGCGTGGGCTCGCCTTCATACCGGGAGCGCAAGGACATGCAGCGCCGGCACCGGCAGCTCGAGAAACGGATCATGGCTCTGGAGGATCGACAGAGGGAGCTGGGCGGGCTGCTCGCCGATCCGGCCCACGCGGCCGACTACGAACTGCTGATGAGTGCCAGCGCCGAGGCCACTGAGATCAAGGACGAACTTGCGGGCCTCTATCCCGAATGGGAGGTCGTCACCGAACGGGTGGCCGCCCTGGAGTGAGTCGTCGGCGTGGGCCTTGCCGCGTCGCCGCGGGTCTTGCGCTGCTGGCGGCGGCGGTTGTGACGCGGTCAGTGGTTGGGACGCGTCAGCGGTTGGCGGCGCGTCAGCGGTTGGCGACCAGCGTGGGATAGGGGTTGATTGCGCTTCCGCCACCGGGATGGATCTCGAAGTGCAGGTGGACTTCGCCGCCCCGCGCGTTCCCGGTGTTCCCAGCGTAGCCGATCACCTGGCCGGCAGATACGCGTGTGCCTGGTGTGATGCTCGAGGCTATGGACGTGAGGTGCGCGTAGTAGTAGGAGTTGCCGTCGCCGCCGTCGAGCCATATCGTGATGCCGCCCAGACTCCGTTCGGTGGGGCTGGTCCTCTTGATCACTCCGGCGACCACGGCCACCACGTGAGTGTTGCGGGCCGTCATGATGTCGGTGCCGCGGTGGCTGCGGCCTCCGGACCGCGCGAAGCCCCAATCGTTGATGAAGCTGTTCGGACCTTGGACGGGGAAGGCCCAGCCTGACCCGCTCACGGCGCGGCCGGTGGTCGAGCCGGACGACCCGGAGGATCCTGACGACTGGGCCGCCGCCGCCGCGGCCAGGCGCGCGGCCTCCTCCCGCTTCTTGCGTGCTTCTTCTTGGAGTCTCGCCACCTTCTCGCGAAGCGTGTTGTATTCGCTCTTGCTATCCTCGAGCGCCTTCATCGCGGCTTCGTTGGCCTTGTCGATCTCCGCGAGCTGCTCCGTTTGCAGTAGTCGCTTGTCGGACAACTCCGCCTCGAGGGAGTCGAGTTTGGCGACTTGGAGTTCCACCTGCGACAGTACATCGTCATCGCCCTCGAGCACCCGCCCCAACATGGCGAGGCGGTTCAGGATCCCCGCGAGGGAGTCCCCGTCGAAGAAGACCCCAAGGATGGCGAGCCCGCCCGCGTCGCCATCCATGTACATGCCCCGCAGGCGGTCGTTGAGGCGCGCACGCATGATCTCGAGGTCGGCCGCGGCGCGGTCGGCTTGGGCTTGGACCTCTGTCACGCGGTCCTCGGTCGTGGCGAGCTCATCCTGCGCTGTGGCATACCGCTGCGCGAGCTTGTCGAGTTCGGATTGGCGCGCGCGCAGCTCGGTTTTGGCTGCGGCGAGTTCGGACTCGGTCTGGGCGAGGGTGGTGGCGGCCAGCGCCGGATCAGGTGCCACCGCCATGATGGAGACCGCGCCGAAAGCAACGAGCACTGCGGCTGCGAGTGTGGTGACGATTGAGACGCGGAACCCGTGGAGGGGGCCGGCTGTATGTGTGTGTCGCGCGTTCCCGGAAAGACGGCACAAGGTCCGCCGGGACGCCGCGGAGAGATTCCGAAGCACCATGACGACGGAGTGTAGCAGCTTCGAGGCGGTGCGGCCAAGCCGGCGCTGCATCGCTGCCGGGGAACGAGGTGGAGCCTCTGCTATCCTGGAGGTCACCCGTGCCGTCCGTTCGCAAGGTTCCTGAAGGAGGTTCTCCATTCCCGCTCAGTCGACCGACCACAGCATCGTCACGTCTCGGCCCCCCGTTGCCGTGACCGTGTCTGCCCGCCGAGGAGAGGGCGCGCCCGGCGTTGACGAGGTCATCCGGCTCCGTGGGGTCTCACTCGTTCGGGACGGTGTGCCCCTGTTGTCCGCCATCGACTGGTCGGTCGCCCGTGGGGAACACTGGGCTGTGCTTGGGCCGAACGGTTCGGGCAAGACCACGCTGCTGCGTCTCGTGGCGGGCTACGTCCAACCGACACAAGGGGCGGCGGAGGTCCTGGGAGGCGTCTTCGGTCGGACCGACCTTCGGGTATTGCGTCGCCGCATAGGCTGGGTGAGCCCGGCCATGGCGGACCGCCTTCATCCGGGAGATCCGGCATTGGACGTGGTGCTGGGAGGGATCTTCGCGACCGTCGGCTTGTTCCACGAGAGCCCCACCCACGATGACCGTGCGAAGGCGGGGGATCTGCTCGAAGCGCTCGGATGCGGGAGTCTGGGGCCACGCAGGTTCGGCGTACTCTCGCAGGGTGAGCGGCAGCGGGTGCTCCTGGCTCGCGCGTTGATCAGCGATCCTTCACTTCTGGTCCTCGACGAGCCGACCGCGGGGCTCGATGTGGCCGCGCGCGAGGACCTCCTGGAGTCGCTGACGGTGCTCGCCTCCGCATCCGACGGACCCACGATCCTGTTGGTCACGCACCACCTCGAAGAGATCGTCCCCGGCTTCTCGCACGCCCTGCTTCTGTCGGGCGGCCGCGTCCTGGCGGCCGGGCCGCGGCAGCGAGTGCTCACCGCCCCTCTCGTGTCGAGCGCCTTGGGAGTGGATGTCGAGGTCGTCGAGCGCGACGGGCGGCTTTGGAGCATCGTGCGGCGCAACGGGGGGTGACCCCGCCTGGGCCGCCCGGCGAGGCCTTCGGCCGGCCGCCGACGTCGTCGCCGCGCCCCGCCCGCGGGCGCTCGGCGGCATGCGTCACAGTGGCCGCCCGCCGACGCCCGGGCCCGC
>DASRMJ010000158.1:0-3303 GCA_035647995.1 Thermoleophilia bacterium
TCGACTTCTGGCTGGGCATGGGCGTCGATGGTCTACGCCTGGACGCCGTGCCCTACCTGTACGAGCGCGAGGGCACCACCGGTGAGAACCTGCCCGAGACGCACGCCTACCTCAAACGCCTGCGCCGCCACGTCGACCAGAACTTCAAGAACCGGGTGCTGCTGGCCGAGGCCAACCAGTGGCCCGAGGACGCGGCCGAATACTTCGGCAACGGCGACGAGTGCAACATGGCCTTCCACTTTCCGGTGATGCCCAGGCTCTTCATGGCCATCCGCCAGGAGGACCGCTTCCCCGTCGTCGATATCCTGCACCAGACGCCGGACATCCCCGAGAACGCCCAGTGGGCCCTCTTCCTGCGCAACCACGACGAGCTCACCTTGGAGATGGTCACCGACGAGGACCGCGACTACATGTATCGCATGTACGCCGGCGAGCCTCAGGCCCGCATCAATCTGGGCATACGCCACCGGCTGGGGCCGCTCCTGCACAACGACCGCCGCCAGATCGAGCTCATGCACGGCCTGCTCTTCAGCCTGCCGGGCACCCCCGTGCTCTACTACGGCGACGAGATCGGGATGGGCGACAACATCTACCTGGGTGACCGCAACGGCGTGCGCACCCCCATGCAGTGGAGCTCCGACCGCAACGCCGGCTTCTCACGATCCAACCCCCAACGCCTCTATCTGCCGGTTATCACCGACCCGGAGTACCACTACGAGGCGGTCAACGTCGAAGCCCAACAGAACAACCCGCATTCGCTGCTCTGGTGGGTGAAGCGCCTCATCGCGTTGCGCAAGCAGCATCAGGCCTTCGGGCGCGGCAGTATAGAGTTCTTGTTCCCCGAGAACCGGAAGGTGTTGGCTTTCATCCGGTCTTGGCAGGACGAGCGGATCCTGGTGGTGGCGAACCTCTCCCGCTTCACCCAGTACGTCGCGCTCGACCTCTCCCGTCTTGCCGGTACGATCCCGGTGGAACTCTTTGGTCGCGCGGTCTTCCCCGAGGTGCAGGGCGAAGGCTCATACGATTTCACCTTGGCACCGCACGCCTTCCACTGGCTGGCCATGGAGACCCCCCGCGTCGAGTCCGAGGCGGACGTGTTCGACGACGAGACCGGGCCGCCCGCTCTGGCCGTGCGCGAAGCCTGGTCGGCGGTCTTCGAGGGGAAGGCGCGGGTCGACCTGGAGAATCGACTGGCCAAGGCGCTCAAGGGACGTCGCTGGTTCCAAGGAAAGGCCCGCTCCATCGTGCGCGTGGTCATCCAGGAGACCATCCCCGTGCCCTTGGCGGGGAAGGACGAAGTGCATCTGGTGCTCGCCGAAGTGGAGTACTCGGAAGGCGAGCCTGAGACCTACGTCCTACCCCTGGCCTACACCGCCGACTCCGAGCACGCCCGCAAGGACCTGGGGCCCAGCCTGATCGCCCGGCTCACCGTGCGCCGACCGGGAGAGGCCGACGGTGCGGGCCTGCTCTTCGACGCCTTCGGCGACGCCTCTCTATCGAACGAGCTGCTGGATCTGGTCGCGCGGCGCCGGCGACTGAAGGGATCCGGCGGATCTCTGGTCGGAGTACCCACGAAGGCCTTCCAGAACCTACGCGGCGCCGACGAGCTGCCCGCCCCTACCCTTCTACGGGGCGAGCAGACGAACACCTCGGTGGTCTACGGCAACCGACTGATCTTGAAGCTCTTCCGCCACATAGAGGAGGGCGTGAACCCCGATCTGGAGCTGGGCCGCTTTCTCACCGAACGCACGGGGTTCACTTCCATCGCCCCGGTTGCCGGCGCCTTGGAGTACCGCCGGAGTCGGCAGGAGCCCGTGACCGTGGCCGTTCTCCAGGGCTTCGTGCCGAACGAGGGCGACGCGTGGCTCTACACCCTGGACTCGCTGGGCCGCTTCTTCGAACGGGTGCTGACCATGGAAGGCCGGCGGTCCGCCGCGCCGGCCGGCACGCGACCCCTCCTCGAACTGGTTCAGGAGGAGATCCCCCAAGACGCCGCGGACCTGGTGGCCGACTATCTGGAGTCCGCGCGCCTGCTGGGCAGACGGACCGCCGAGCTTCACGCCGCTCTGGCCTCGGACACGGATGATCCGGCCTTTACCCCCGAGCCCTTCACCCCCCACTACCAGCGTTCGCTCTACCAGTCGGTGCGGGGAATGGTCCGCCAGAGCTTCGAGATCCTGCGCCGCCGCCGTCATCTGCTCGCCGAAGACGATCGCGCCCTTGCCACCCAGGTGCTCAACCACGAGGGCGAAGTGATGGCCCGCCTGTACGAGGCCCTCACCAAGCCCCTTGGAGCCCTGCGCACGCGCACCCACGGCGACTATCATCTTGGTCAGGTACTGAACTCGGGGCGCGATTTCGTCATCATCGATTTCGAGGGAGAACCCGCACGCCCCATGAGCGAGCGACGTATGAAGCGCTCGCCCTTGATCGACGTGGCGGGCATGATCCGTTCGTTCAACTACGCAGCCACGACCGCACTGAACATGGGAACCGTGCGGCCCGAGGACGTGGCCGATCTCTTCCCGTGGGCGCACTACTGGTATCGCCTGGTCTCGGCCGCCTTCCTCGGTTCGTACCTCGAGGAAGCCCAGAACGGACTGTGGCTTCCTCGCCGCCCCGAAGCCCTCGAGCGCCTGCTCGAGACGTTCCTGTTCGAAAAGGCCGCCTACGAGCTTCGGTACGAGTTGAACAACCGGCCCGCCTGGGTGGGCGTCCCCCTGCGAGGGCTTCTGGAACTGATCGAAGAACGGCGGAGCCACAGCCGCGAGGAAGAGTGACATGACCGATCCTGCGCCCGAACGACACACCCTGCTCACCAAAGACGACCTCTACCTCTTCAACGAGGGGAGCCACCTGCGACTCTACGAGAAGCTGGGCGCCCGGCCTTTGACGGTCGAGGGCGCGGAAGGCACCCACTTCGCCGTCTGGGCTCCGAATGCGGAGAGGGTCTCGGTCGTGGGCGACTTCAACGGATGGAATCCGGAGACCCACCTCCTTCAAGCCCGTGAAGCCTCGGGCATCTGGGAGGCGTTCCTGCCCGGCGTAGGCAAGGGTGCGCTATACAAGTACCACATCGTCTCCCGCGGCAGCGGCTACCGGGTGGACAAGGCCGATCCCTTCGGTCGCATGCACGAGGAGCCGCCGCACACCGCGTCGGTGGTATGGGATCTCGAGTACGAGTGGGGCGACCAAGCGTGGATGGTGACGCGGGGTGGCCACAACTCCCTGAGCGCGCCGATCGCCATCTACGAGGTGCATCTAGGTTCGTGGATGCGGGATCCAGCCGATCCTTCCCGCCTG
>DASRMJ010000159.1:0-3035 GCA_035647995.1 Thermoleophilia bacterium
ATCGCCAACGGCCTCGGCGACCGGTGCCGTCCGTGACTTCAGTGCGACGACGAGAGCATCGACCGCGGGCAGGTCGAGGTCGCGGACGACGCCGATGGTCAGGACGGTGCGCATTCCTTCTCTCACGAACGTGCTGCAGAGGTCGGCAGCGCCCGTCACGTCGTCGGCGATCGCGCCGAGTAGTGGTGCGCTCCCTGACACTCAGGCCTCGCCACCCAGGAGGTGCTCGGCGGCCGGCAGATCGACCGTCGCTGACTCGTGGAGGAATGCTTGGGCGTCGACCGCCTCCACTGGGATGCCGAAGGGGCCGTCGGACAGGTAGGCGATGCTCGGTCTTCTTCCCAGGGCACGGGTCGCTTGCTGACGGGCTTGCTCGATGAAGGCGGCGACTATCTCCGACACGTCGGTGGTAGCGCCCTCCGCGGGAGGATCGGCGCAGGGTAAGATGGCGTAGTCCGACAGCCTCGTCTGGGGGCTATAGTAGAACAGGTGGTCTTCTGGCACGCGGTCGAGGACCTTTGCCCACATCTGGACTTCCCACTGGTCGGGGACCAAAGTCCAGTCGCTGGATCCGATCAATTGCCTGAAAGCCGTGGGTCCCACCTTCTTCATGAGCTCCAGCATCTCTCTGTAGGTTCCGTTGCCAATGGGGTCCGGATCTGTCGTATCTGCTACAACGACGAGGAAGCCATCCTGCGTGACCGCCTGTGCCCCTGTGGTTGCCGCTTTGGCCGCTTGGTAGTGGTTGATCGCCCCCCGCCCTGCGTGGGTGACAACGATGTCGAACCGATGGGGAATGGGCAGGAGTACAAAGCTCTTGAGCTGTTCGAAAGCAGTCTCGAGGACCTCATCCATGTCTCCAGCGAAGACGTCCACCGGTTTGCCGTCGTCTCGGATGGTAACGTTCACCACGAAGTCCGGAGGGGCCATCCGGGCTACCTGGATGGCGTACTCATGGCAGAGGTTGTCGGTAATGTTCATGTTGCACGTACCCGGATGCTCCATCATGGCCGCCCCATGGAACTCTTCCACACTCTGGACCCCAAGAAGCCCCGGGCAGACGCTTTTGCGACCTCCGGAGACTCCGGCCATGAAGTGGGGCTCCACCAGCCCGGTGAGGATCTTGAGGTCGGCGGCCACGTATTCCCGGTTCATGAGTATGGTCGTGCCCTGGGCGGAGCAGCCGACGGCGACGAGCACGGAAGGATCGTGCGCATTATGGCAGGTGACGCCGACTCCGGCCGCTATCACCCGGTCATCAATGAGGCTGCTGATCTCGGAAACGGTCATCACGCGGTGCGTGCCGGAGGCCGCCAAGATGCGGATGCGTTCGGGGCGAAAGCCCGATTGCAGCAGGGATTCGACGATGGGCCACAGGATGCCGTCGGGGCCCTTGTAGGGCACGGGGCGGGTGTTGTCGGAGATCACCACCACGGCTGAAGCCGATTGATTTCGGTCCAGGACCTGCCGCCCCATCTCGCAGAGCGGAGGGCGACCGAGAGGGGCGCCGAGAGCGGTCGCCAGAGCGGCGGGCACGCTGGCAAGAGCCGTGGGCTGGCGGGTGCCGAGGACCACGGTCTTCGGCGGCAAGAGAAGCTCAGTCTGGATCGTCCTCAACGAAAGCGGCACCGATATCGGTTTGTTACCATCCATGCGTTGAACCTGCTTTCTGCTTGCCCTACGGGACGGAAGGCTGCGGGACGGAAGGCTACTCTTTTCTAATTATGCACCGGCGTTCGTGGCGTCTGGGCGTGGTCTTCCCTGGCCTCGATCCTTCACGAACGGTCTCGCGGCCTCTTCTGAGGACCCCGTCCGGCCCCTCCCACGATAGCGCATCCGCGTGGGCGCAGGCTAGGACCGCACTGGAGCGGCCGCGGCGCCCCGAGGCGTCGTCGGGAGTGATCCCCGTCCCTTTCAAGGCCTGCTGAAGCCGGCCCCGTAAGCGCCTGCGTCTGCGGAGCGGCGGTCCGCTCGTCAGCCTGAGGGTAAGGCTTGCAGGCGCGCGAAGGCGGCGGCGAGGGTCTGCGCCCAAGGCCAGGAGCGCGGCAGGCGCAGCCTCACGCCGCCGGCGTGGAGCGCGATCCGGCCGGCGACGTGCAGCAGGCGGTAGCGCAGGCGCTTGGGCTCGCAGGTGGCCAGATCGGTGCCGGTGAGCAGCAGCCTCCTTGTCCAGGACAGCAGGTCGATGCCGCAGAGCACGAGCTCGAGCCAGGCGTCGTTCATGACGTAGGAGCGGAAGGGCCGGTTGCGCAGCCCTGAGGCCTTGGCGCAGCGGACCCCAGTCCTCAATGGCGGCGCGCCGGCGATGCACCTGTTCGAGGCAGACGATGCGCCTCCCCTTCTGGTTGGTGAGCATCACCTGGAAGCGGTGGCCTTCGGCGTCGCTGAAGGAGAGCTGCGCGCCGGGGTGCGGGCGCTCACGACGGCAGATCGCCCGCGTGCCCTCGGGCCAGGCCGAGAGCTCCACATCGAGCTCGGCCACCCAGGCGCCCTCGCGCGGGCCACCCTCACTGTCGAGCGCCGGGAGCCAGGCGTCCTGCGGCACGGCCAGGCACGCCGCGCACACGCGTTCGGACAGCTCGAACCCCACCGTCTGGGCGATGAAACGAGAAACGCCCCGGGAGGTGTGGGCCGGGCCGCCCCGCCGGCGGGCACGCAGGACCTCGCCTGTGCCTGCGGCCACGGCGAGCAGGGGTGGTAAGCCCCGTACGTGGGTGTAGCAGAAGCTGCTCCCCCCGGCTTTCTTCAGGCCGTAGGTTTCGCAGATGGTGGAATCCAGGTCGATGGTGAGGGGTTGAGCGCCCGGTCCGGCGCCGGCGCCCCACGCGCGGGCGAGCAGATGCAGCGAGACGGCGTCGAGCTGCAGGGCGTGGCCCCAGGCAAAGGACCGCAGGAAGGTGCCCACGGTGGAGGGGCCCGCACCTCGCAGCCGAGCACGGCCTCGGCCGAACCCGCCCGCAGCATGTTCACATCGTCGCTCGAGTCCCCCCGGCAAGCGCGGAGAAGATGAGGGTCATTCCCTTCACGCCCACGTT
>DASRMJ010000160.1:0-2802 GCA_035647995.1 Thermoleophilia bacterium
CTCTCACCCAAAGTCTCGTAGGCAATGCCCGGCATCGCCTCCTGGGAGATCTCCCGACACGCCCAGGCAGTCCGGCGACCCTATCGTCCTTGGAACACCGGGGCACGCTTCTCCCCGAAGGCTGTGAGGCCCTCCCGTGCGTCCGCGGTGCGACCCGCCCGGATCATGGCCTGTCGCTCCTGCTCCAGATGGGTCTCCAGGTTCGGCAGCACTGCACGGTTCAGGTGCCGCTTGGCCTCGGCAAAGGCCAGCGTGGCCCCCGCCGCGAGGCTCTGAACCACGGACTCGACTCTCTCGGTGAACTCGTCGGCGGGGACTACCTTGTTGGCGATGCCGTACTTGCGGGCCTGTTCGGCAGTGAGCAGCGGATCCAGTAGCAACATCTCGCTGGCCAGCGAAAGTCCGCTGAGGAGAGGGGCGAACAGACTCCAGCCGGTGTCCGGCACCAGAGCGGCGCTGGTGAAGCCCTGCTTGAACTTGGCCTTTTCCGAGACGATGCGCAGGTCGCACGCCAGCGCCAGCCCCATGCCGCCGCCCGCTGCCACGCCGTTGACGGCCGCCACCACCGGCTTGGCCAGCAGGCGGATGTCGATGACCGCGCGATTGAGGTGGAGGAGGACATCGCCGAGGGCTGCCCCGAGGTCTGGACCGGCCCCCAGGTGGGCCAGGTCGCCGCCGGAGCAGAAAGCCCGGCCCGCACCGGTGATGACCACGGCCCGCACCTCTTCGTCGTGACAACTGGCCACCGCCTCGCTCAGTGCCCGGGCAGTCTCCAGGTCCAGGGCGTTGAAGTTGTCGGGTCGGTTGATGGTGATGGAGCAGACGCTGCCTTTTCGTTCGGAGAGTACGGTGTTCGAGCTCATTTTGTTTCTCCTTTCCCCCTCAAGTGTGCACCGCGGGTCAGCAGAGATCGATTGAGTGGTGACGGTCCGGGTCGGTCGCGGCGGATCCGCGGTCACTATCTGCGGAACGCCTCCAACAGCCCCAGTTCGTCCAGCACTGCGGCGGGCGGCTCCCCCTTCCCTTCGTCCCATCCGCGCTCGGAGTAGTAGGCTCTCACCAAGTCCCAGAAGGAGGACTCGGAGAGCGGGGCAAAGCTCTTGCTTCCGGCCGCGACCGGCTCGGAGAAGAATCGCTCGGGACAGGTGTCGTCCGCGGCTCCAGCCCCTTCGCGGAGATTGTATGCCCGGCGCGCGTGCCAGAGGTTCTCGGAGGCTCGCACCAGGTCGTCGGCGTCGGTCTCGATGCCGGTTGCCGCCGAACACGCTTCGGCCCACAAGTCCAGGGGAAGGCGCTGGAAGGGGGCGAACATGCACACCCCCAGGATCTCCATGGCGGTGCACACGTCTTCCGTCCACTTGTTGAGCCGCCCCACGTTGTATCCGTCCGGGGAGACGATGCGGTCCACGGCCTCCCGTCCCAGGCCGATCTTCTCGCAGTAGCGGCGGATCTGTTCGGGGGTGCGCTCCACCATCGCGACGCTGACGTTGGAAATGTGGCCGCGCACGTTGGTGAACTGGGAGAAGACCTCGGTGGAGCCGAGGCGCACGCGGGGATCGTAGAGCATGCCCAGACCCTTGCTATGCATGGCGTACGGGGCGGTCTCAGGTCCCAGCTGTTCCGCGGCGCGCACTACCCCCTCGGCCAGGCGTTCACCGAAGCCCTGCCGGGTGCCGATGAGGTGGATCATTTCGCGCATCGCTTCGCCGTCGCCCCACTCCAGCCGCAGGCCGCCCGTATCCTCCGGGGTGAGCAGTCCGCGCTGCTGCAGTTCCATGGCGAAGGAGATCAGGGAGCCGGTGCTCATGAAGTCCAGACCCATGCGCGCCGCCTGGTCGGCGCAGCGGATCACCTCGGACCAGCCCTCCAGGGCGCAGAAGGTGCCGAAGCTCTGCATCACGGCGTTCATGCAGGAGACCGCCATGCGCACCTCCCCGCCGTTCCCGTCCGGCACCCGAACGTGGTGCTTGCAGCCCACCGGGCAGCCCAGGCAGGCCACGTCCCCCTCCTTGATCTGCCCGGCGAATGTATCCGGGTCGAAGTGTTCCAGGAGCCCCCCATCGTACGCGGATTGGAAGTTCTTCTTGGTGTATAACCCCATCTCCGCAAAGGTCTCCAGGCTGATCAGGGTGCCCAGCCGGCGCCATTCGAGGAGGTTGCGGTCGGAACGGATGAGGTCGAACAGCTTGCGGCTGGCCTTTAGAAAACGTTTCCGATCGGCCACTCTGATGCCGCCGGTACCGGACACGGCAATGGCTTTGCAGTTCTTCGAGCCCAGTACCGCCCCCATGCCGGCCCGGGCGAAGGCGGCGTATTTGTTGGTGATGAGCGCAGCGTCGTAGACCCTATTCTCTCCGGCCGGCCCGATGCAGGTAACGTCGGTGCGCGCGCCGAGCTGGGACCAGATCCGGTCGGTGGTCTCGAAGACGTCCCGCCCCCACAGGTCGGTGGCGTCCAGGAAGGTGACCCGGTCGTCGGCCACCGACACTACCGTAGGGCGTTCCGCCCGCCCGGTAATCACCAGATGGTCGTAGCCAGCGTACTTCAGGGCCCCGAAGCGGCCGTGGCCGGAGATTCCCAGGAATCGCCCGTAGGGGGAGCGGGCGGTGACGTTGCCCTTGCCCGCCCCGGGCACCATAGTTCCAACGAGGGGGCCCAGGCCGAAGATCATGCAGTTCTCGGGAGCGAAGGCATCGGCTCGGGGTTCGAGCAACTCCAGAGCCAAGGCGGCGTTGATGCCGGCCCCCCCGAGGAAACGGCGGGTCAGCTCCGGGGGCAGGGGCTCGACCCAGTGGGACCGAG
>DASRMJ010000161.1:0-2924 GCA_035647995.1 Thermoleophilia bacterium
TGCGTAGGGAGAGCGCAACTCAAAGACCCGGAGTGGGCACGGAAAGCGCTGGCAAGCTTGTAGGTGCCCCCGAGGATCTCGACGGCATTCCATCCGCCCGACCTGGTAGCCTATGTTCATGCCTCCCGCGCATACAAGTCGCCGGCCCCCACGCCTGTCGAAGTCGCGCTTCCAGACCGGTCTTCAGTGTTACAAGAAGCTGTGGCTCAAGTGCTTCGAACCGAGCCTCGCCGATCCGATCGACGAAGTGCAGCAGGCCATCTTCGACCAGGGCCACCGCGTGGGCGATCTCGCTCGAGAGCGTTACCCCGGCGGCGTCCTGGTAGCCGAGGACTACAGGCACACGGCTGCGGCTTTGGCCAAGACCGCCGAGCTGATCGCCAGCGGAGCCTCCTGCCTGTACGAGGCCGCCTTCGAGTACGACGGGGTCCTGGTGCGGGCCGACGTGATCGTCAGACGGCTTGACGGCAGCTGGGAACTTGTGGAGGTCAAGTCCACGAGCAAGGCCAAGCTCGAACACCACACCGATGTCGCCATCCAACTGTACGTGCTCGAGGGCGCGGGCCTGTCCGTGGCGGCCGCGGGCGTGTTGCACCTCGACACCAGCTACGTCTACGCCGGCGGGGCATACGATCTGATTGAGCTCTACTCCCTGGCGGACGTCACCGAGAGGGCTCGGGCCATCCTTCCCAACATCCCCGGCCTACTCGCCGATATGAAGGCCATGCTTTCGTCCGACTGCCCCGACGTCCGCGTGGGGAAGCACTGCACGCAGCCGTACGACTGCGACTTCCGCGGATACTGCCACAGCCACTTGCCGGAGTTCCCGGTCACCGGGTTGCCCCGCATCGGCGACGCGCTGCTCGATGCGCTGCTCGCCGACGGGATACTCTCCATGCGCGACGTGCCGCCCGACTACCCGGGACTCACCGACGCCCAAGCGGCCGCCTGTGAGCTCGTCCGCGACGGCCGGCCCCACTTCGCCGCCGGCTTGGTGGAGCAGCTCGGGGCGCTCGGACAACCCCTGAACTTCCTCGACTTCGAAACGGTGGCGTCCGCCCTTCCGCTGTACGCCGGCACGCGCCCCTACCAGGCCCTGCCGGTGCAGTGGTCCTGCCACACGCTCCACGCCGACGGCGCACTGGAGCACCGCGAGTTCCTTCACGAGGAGCGCAGCGATCCCCGCCGCAGCTTCGCTCTGAGTCTGCCGGCCGGGCTGCCGCCGCAGGGGCGTGTCGTGGTCTACTCCAGCTACGAGAACACGGTGCTCACGTCCCTCTCCGGGGACCTCCCCGACCTGTCGGCCCGCATCGCGGACATCCAGGACCGGCTCTTCGATCTGCTCCCTCTCGTGCGCCGCCACGTGCGACACCCGGACATTCTTGGGCACGCCTCGCTCAAGTACGTGCTTCCGGCGCTGGTGGACGACCTCTCCTACGACGACCTGGCTGTGCAGAACGGCGCCGTCGCCGGTCTGCGCTATGCTGCGGCCCTGGCCGACGGATTCCCAGAGGCCGAGCGCCGACAACTCTTCGCCGACCTTCGGGCCTACTGCGCCACCGACACGCTGGCGTTGGTGCGCCTGTTCCAGACTTTGAAAGCCCAAGACTGAGTCACGCAGTCGGCGGGAAGTCGGGCCGGAATGACCGACACAGACGCCGAAACGGGGCAACGGAGCGCTGATAGCCGCCACCCTCCACGGCATCGCCGCACTACACGGCAGCCCTGTACACGGAAACGTCGCGCTCCAGCACGCCCGAGAGACGCCCTTTCTCGACTTCGAGGTCATACCTGACCTGCAGGTTCAACCAGAATCTCTCCGTATCCCCGAAGAACTTCGCCAGGCGAAGCGCCGTGTCGGCAGTGATCGACCGTTTGCCGTGCACGATCTCATTGATCCGCCGCGGGGGCACACTGATGCTCTTGGCCAGCCGGTACTGGCTGATACCCAAGGGTTCAAGGAACTCTTCCAGAAGGATCACTCCAGGGTGGATGGGGTCCAACATCGTCTCCTTCATCGCATACCTCCCTCAGTGATAGTCGACGATCTCGACATCAAGCGCGTCGCCGTCCTTCCAGCGGAAGCAGATCCTCCACTGATCGTTGATCCGGATACTGTACCGTTCCCTTCGATCTCCGGAGAGTCTCTCGAGTCTGTTGCCCGGCGGCACTCGCAGATCGAGCAAGGACTCAGCCGCGTCGATCATCAAGAGCTTCTTCAAGGCGGTGCGACATACGTCTGGCGGAAGCCTCGTCGATCCTCGGCGATCGAAGACCCGCTCGGTGTCAGCATCTCGGAAGCTCCGGATCATGACGCCATAGTAACGCTTGGCGTTATTAGTATCAAGGATAGAGGCGGCTGCGGTTCCACAGGCTCTCCACAATGACGAGGGACGGCCCGGCGACCGCCAACATACCGGCCAGATGCTCCCCGCAATGAGCGAGCGCGGTAGCGAGTGACGGTGACGGTGACGGTGACGGTGACGGTGACGAAGATATCGCCATTCCCGGTGTCGGAGCATGGGACTTTGAGAGGATCCTGGAGGCGACGGCGCCCCGTCTGGGTTCCGCCCCGTCGCCTCGACAACCGGCGCAAGTGATCAGCAAAGACCAGAAAGCCGGCGAAGGGAATCGAACCCCCAACCTGCTGATTACAAATCAGCTGCTCTACCATTGAGCCACGCCGGCGAGCGTTGCCGGTAGATTGTACGGGTCTCGGGCCGAAGTGACAAAGGTCGAAGCAACGGTGCCGAGGCCCCTACCGGTCGTCAGGCGGCGACCCCCCGTCGCCACCGCCAAGTCCCAAGCCCGAGGATCACCGCGCCGAGGCACAGATACGCCGCCTGCAGCCAGTGATAGTCGAGCATCACCATCTCCACCACTATCCAGCCGACGAGCACGACGCCCACGACCGTGTGACCTAC
>DASRMJ010000162.1:0-4892 GCA_035647995.1 Thermoleophilia bacterium
AGCTCATACCGGGAAAAGGCCCCGCATGGGGCGGGGCCCCACCAGGGCTCTCGCGACCACCGACAGCCCGGCGTCACCACCCGAGCCTCGTCGGGCCCGGTCGCCACGACCGATGCGTCGATGTCGAACAGGCGGTTGGCCAAAGCCACAGCGCGCGCGCACTCACGCGGGTCTCGACCGTAACCGAGTTGGGCCCGGACGGCCCTACCCTGCTCCTC
The DNA here is from genome assembly GCA_035647995.1 of Thermoleophilia bacterium. Taxonomy (GTDB): domain Bacteria; phylum Actinomycetota; class Thermoleophilia; order RBG-16-64-13; family RBG-16-64-13; genus JAHJSA01. Next base: position 219 of record DASRMJ010000162.1, read on the forward strand.
GCCGATGGATTGGAGCCCGGCCCCCACCCCGGAGCTCGTCTCGGCCATCGAGGGGTCGCCCTCCCAAGCCACAAGGCGGGCCACGACCAGACCGAGACCGCGAGAGGCCGCCTTCCAACGCAGCGCGCGCGGCACCAACCTGGGATGGCGCAGCGAGGCCAGCCCCAAGAGACGAGGCACGGTCGGGAGGCCGGGCACGCGAAGCAGGCGAAGCGTTGCCAATGCCTCAAGGACGGCGTTCAAGTTGCCCGCGCGCCGCGGCGTCCGCACTTCGACTGCCTCAGTCGGCGAGCGAGATGTCGTGGCCGCGTGACTGCACCAGCAGCTTAAAATCATGCGGACTGGTGGCCGCCGCGACGGCATCGTGCAGGGTCGTCAGGCCCCGCTCGTACAGGGAGAGCAGGCTCTGATCGAACGACTGCATGCCGTAGTATTCGCCCTCCTTGATCACCGTCTCGATGTTGTGAGTCTGGGCGGGATCCAGGATGAAGTCGCGCACTCGACCCGTCATGACGAGCACTTCCACCGCAGGCACCCGGCCCACGGCGTTCACGTGAGGCAGAAGCCGCTGCGAGATGATGCCGCGGAGTGAACCCGCGAGCATGATGCGCACCTGCTTCTGCTGATACGGAGGGAAGAAGTCGATGATGCGGTTGATGGTCTCGGTGGCGTCGATGGTGTGGAGCGTGCTCATGACGAAGTGCCCGGTCTGGGCGGCGGTGAGTGCGGTGCGAACCGTCTCCAGATCGCGCATCTCACCGATCAGGATGCTGTCGGGATCTTGGCGCAGCACGTACTTCAGAGCCGAGGAGTACGACTCGGTGTCCAGGCCGACCTCGCGCTGGTTGATAATCGACCGCTTGTCGCGGTGAAGGATCTCGATAGGGTCTTCAATGGTCACTATGTGACGGCGAAGGTTCGTGTTGATGTGGTCGACCATCGCTGCGAGCGTCGTGGTCTTCCCCGAGCCGGTGGTGCCCGTGACGAGCAGCATGCCGCGAGGCTCCAAGGACAGCTTCTCCACCGCTGCCGGAAGGAGCAGTTCTTCGAACGTGGGTATCACCGCGGCCACCTGCCGCATGGCGACGGAGATGCTCCCCCGTTGTCGGTAGACGTTCACGCGGAAGCGTCCGATCTGAGGAGCGCTGTAGGCAAAGTCCAGCTCGTTGGTCTCGCTGAAGCGTCGGATCTGCTTGTCGCTCATGAGCGATGCGGCGTAGTCCTTCGTGTCCTCCGGGTCGAGCGCAGGCAGCTCGAAGGGTCGGAGTTCACCGTCCACACGCATCATCGGCGGGCTCCCGGCCTTCACGTGCAGGTCGGAAGCGCCCGCTTCCACCATGAGTCGCAGCAGCTCGTCCATATGCTTCATGTCAGTCCTCCGCCTCAGTGAACGCATCAGACGCGGGCCGGTCGCGCCACAACTGGATCGACTTCACGTCAGCACCCCCGCCCAATGTGCCGACAACCGCCTCGTCAGAGTCTCCACCGCCGCCGCCTCCGCGCCTGTTGGTTGCGCCGACATCTCCCCGGGCCCCTCGATCAACCCCTCGATGGTCGCCTCGATCCCCGAGGCCAGCACGTCGGTGTCATACCCTCCCTCGAGGAAGCACACCGGACCCGCCGCTCCTGACCGAGCGCACATACCGCCAAGCGTGCCGGACATCCAGCGGAAGGCCTCTCGGGTGAGTCGAAGGCCGCCAAGCGGATCACCCTCCCCCGAATCATACCCCGCCGACACCAGGACGAGTTGCGGATCGAACGCCTCGGCCAGCGGTCCGATGACACTCGAGAAGAATGCGGAGGCCGCCCCATCGCCCGCTCCGTGCATCAGCGGAAGGTTCGCGGTGTACCCGAGCCCTCGTCCGACCCCGATCTCGTCCATCGAGCCCGTTCCCGGGAAGTGCCTTCCCAGGTGGAAGCTGCAGTACAGCACCCGCGGGTCGTCGTAGAAGGCCTCCTGGGTCCCGTTCCCGTGGTGCACGTCCCAATCGACTATCAACACCCTCTCCACGCCGAGTTCCTCAAGAGCGTGGGCGGCGGCGATGGCGACGTTGTTGAACAGACAGAAGCCCATGGCCCACTCGCGCCGGGCGTGGTGACCGGGTGGCCTTACCAAGAGGAACGAGCGGCGGCCGCCATGAAGAGCCCGCTCCACCGCCTGGATCCCGGCGCCGGCGGCGTACATGGCGGCCGAATAGGAGAGCGGCGATACTACGGTGTCAGGGTCGAGGCTCCCGCCACCTGCGTCGGCCATCCGATGCACGGCGCGGATGTACGCGCTGTCGTGCACTCGGGCGACCGCCTCGACTTCCGCCGGGGTCGGTTCGATCCACTCGATGCCCATACCCGACTGCAGCAGCCTCCTGCGGGCGACGACCAAACGCTCGGCGCACTCAGGGTGATCCCCGGTATCGTGTTCTAGGAAGATCGGGTGAAAGTAGACGTCCGCCGTGGCCACGACAGACAATGCTCCGCTAAAGGCCCCGGCGCGCGCCGGTGTAGTTGCTGCGATCGATGGTGTTGACCCTCACGTTCGCCCCCGTGTAGGGAGCGTGCACCATGTTGCCCCCGCCCACGTATATGCCCACGTGATGGATAGGCGACCCGAAGAAGACGAGGTCCCCGGGCTGCAGGTCTTCGCGGGCCACGGGAACGCCCATGTTGAAGAGCGCTCGACTCGAATGAGGCACCGACACGCCCAACTGCGCGAAGGAGTAGGCCACGAGACCCGAGCAGTCGAAGCCGCTCGGGGATATCCCGCCCCAGACGTATGGGACTCCGATGTATCGCATGGCCACTCCGACCAGCGGATTGCCATAGGAGGACGCCGGCACATCATGTGATGGGACGGTCACCGGCGTCGTGGAGTGCGTGGTGGCATTCGCAGCGATGGCCGCCAGCCGCGCCGCTTCGGCAACCTGTCGAACCGCTTCGGCAACCTCTTCCGCGAGCTTCCGCTGGCGCTCCTCTTCTTCCCGTTCCAGTTGGGCGACCTGCTGCTCCTTGCCGGCCAGGAGCTGCTTGCGTTCCGCCAGCCTCTGCTCGATCTGGGCGCCCGCCGCGGCGGCTTCAGCCACCAGTTCCTTCTGTCGTGCTTGGTCGGCCGCCAGCTGCTCCTTGCGCGCCGCCACGTCGTCGCGATACGCCTCGACCTGCTTCAAGACCTCGCTGTCCTCGGCGCCCACCAGCGTGAGCAGGTGGAGGCGATTCACGAAGTCGTTGAGCGATTGGGCTCCGAACAAGGCGTCGAGCAGACCCACTCGCCCGTTCTGGTAGATGCTCACGACCCGGGTGCTCAGTCGCTCGTAGGCGACCTCGAGGTCACGCTCCGAGCGGTCGAGGCGTTCCTGGTTCGCGACGATGGCGCCGTCGATCTCGTCGAGTTGGATCTTGGCGTATTGGTAGTCCTCGCGGGCGGACTCGAGGCGATCGTCGAGGTCCTGCACCTGGGCTCGGAGCTTCTCGGCTTCGATCTTCGCTTTGGCGACGGCGTCAGGATCGGCGGAGACCGAGGGGACGAACATAAGCGATGCGAGGATGACCAGCAGGAGGATGAAAAGAAACCGTCTGCCGGCAAGGTGGGTGTGACCGCTAATGGGAGGCCTCCAGGATCGTTCACACTTGCAGCCGTCGAGCGGCTTGAACACGAAAGGACTCTACCACGGCGCCGCCCGAACGGCCAAACGTCTAGAGACGTTCGAGGTAGGCGCGTATCGCTCTCACGATGCATCCGGCTTCGCTCCGCACACCCTCCACGGTGGCAAGCTCCGCACCTTCCTCGGGGTGCGTGATCACTCCGGGCTCCACCATCACCGCAAGCCCCTGCGGCTCCCGGAGACAGGCGTAGTTGCAGCCGTGAGGATGCAGATCGACTCGTCCGAGATCTGCCACCAGAGCCCCGACCATGTAGCCGGCGAGACGCTTCCCGGCTTCGCTGAAGTAGGAACCGTTCGCGAAGTAGAAGGCCGCGGCGCCCCGCGCCGCCGGATGGGCGTGGTATCCATGGTGAAGCGTAATCTGCAGGTCCGCGCCGTACGAATCGGCCAGAGTCGTGCGTTCGTACAGGCCGAGGGTCCGGTTCCCGCTCCTCACGAGGTACACCTCCGCTCCCTCCTCCTCAAGCAAGGTGGCGAGATCTCGTGCCAGCGCGAGGTTGACCGCGCTCTCCGCGAGCGACCCCACCCCCACGGCACCGGCATCACTGCCGCCGTGAGCCGGGTCGATGCTCACGGTGAGCCCCGACATGTCGGCCCGACCCACGTAGCCGTTCATGCGATCGGGGATCTTCCTGTCGCCCTTCCCCACCGCCGCCATGTGGATGCGTCGCAGATGGGCCAGCGTGGACTCGCCCACGATGCCGTCCATGGAGATGCCCGCGTTCCGCTGGAAATCGGCGAAACCGGCGTCGGTCAGCGGCCCGAAGATGCCGTCTTCCGGACCCGAGTCGAAGCCGAGTTCGTTCAGGCGGCGTTGGAGACCGCGGACATCATCCCCGCGCATGTGGGGGGCCCGCAGGTAGAGCAGCCGCTCGCCGATCTGGTGACCGGCCTCCACCAGTTCCGTCCACGTGTTCTCGCCCACGACTCCGTCGGAGAGCAACAGTCTGCGCTGCTGGAACTCGCGCACCGCGCGCTCGGTGTTGGGCCCGAAGTGCCCGTCGGCGCCCTCTCGGCC
>DASRMJ010000163.1:0-3530 GCA_035647995.1 Thermoleophilia bacterium
GTACCAGCGTGCCAGCTGTTCCAGGTGAAATGCTCGCCCTTCGGGTCACGCTCGAAGCAGGCCATCGGCTTCAGCAGGACGGCGCCGCGGAAATTCACGTCGTGCAGTTCTTCCGTGCGCTTTGCCAAGGCTTCATCCAGCAGACATGCCTGACTCGCCGCCCAGCTGTACTCGATCCAGTCGCCACTCCGTACCGCTTTCATAGCTTCATCAGCAGAGACGCACTTCTCGCGATACTCAGTAACATGGCCATTCATGTCGATGAAACCCCCGCCTTCCCTTTCCGCCCAAGATGCGTTCCCGGCCTTTCAGCCGTTGCGTCCGCCCATAGTCCCGTTCCCTGGCTCCGGGTTCGCTGGGCCGTAGGACCGCAATCGAAGCTTCGGAGTCAAGTGTCATGTGGGGACTGCCGGGTGACACATGTTAGCGCAAGGACGACTCCAAGCCAATCACGAATCAAGCGGGTGGCCCGGCCTTCAGCAGCCCTCCGGGAATCCGTCGTTCAGGTGTCCGTCGCGGCGCTCGGACCTTGACGCGCGAGCGACGCGATTTTCCGGGGTCGAGCTGCATCTGTCGTGGTGCTTCTGAGCCCCCAGGTTGTGCCGCAGAACACGATTCTGATGGTTGTGCCGCAGAGCACGGTTCTGATATATCTCGCGAGGCCATTGGTGGTACCGTCCACACCATCAGCAGCCGCTGGATTTGTGATGGTCATTTGCTTGCAGTCACTTACCTGATTCGCGGTCGCCCTTACGGCCAGGCGGCGGCGAGTGACCGCCTGGGGCCGAAGACGGCGGGACGACCTGCGAGGGGTGTATGAGCGGTCGGAAAGAGGGGTCTCCGTGAGGGAGAAGTGCCGAGACAGAGTGGGGAGGTCAACATGGATTTCGCGCTGAGTCAAGACCACAACGTGCTGAGGGACACGGTCCGCGACTTCGTACAGAAGGAGGTCAAGCCGCTTGCCATCAGCATCGACCAGGAGCACAAGATCCCAGACGAGCTGATCGCGAAGATGAGCGAGATGGGGCTCCTGGGGTGCTTCCTCCCCGAGGAGTACGGCGGCGCCGGCCTGGACATCCTCTCGTATGTCCTCGTGGTCGAGGAGGTCTCCAAGGCCTGCGCCTCGAGTGGTGTGCTGATCTCCGCGCACAGTTCCCTGGGCTGCGCTCCGATCTACCAGTTCGGCACTGAGGAGCAGAAGAAGAAGTACCTCCCGGACATGGCGACTGGGCGCAAGATCGGCTGTATTCTACTCACGGAACCAGACGTGGGCAGCGACGTGGCCGGCATGACCACCATGTACCGGCGCGAAGGCGACGAGTTCGTCATCACCGGCGGCAAGACCTTCATCACCAACGGTGCCTGCCTTGGCACCGGCATCGTCTTTGCGACCCACGACAAGAGCCTGAAGCACAAGGGCATCTCCGTCTTCATCATCGACCTGAAGTCCCCGGGCGTGACGGTGCTCAAGAACGAGGACAAGTTGGGTATCCGCGGCAGCTACACGACCGCCTTCGCCCTGGACGACGTGCACGTGCCCGTCGCCAACCTCCTCGCTGAGGAGGGCCAGGGGTTCAAGGTCGCGATGGAGACCCTGAACGGTGGCCGCATCGGTATCGCGTCGCAGGCCTTGGGCATCGCCGAGGGCGCCTACGGGCTTGCTCTCGCCTACGCGAAGGAGCGCAAGCAGTTCGGCGCCCCCATCTCCAAGCTGCAGGCGATCCAGTTCAAGCTGGCCGACATGTACCTCCGCATTGAGGCCAGCCGCCTGCTCGTTTACAAGGCCGCCTGGATGAAAGACAATAAGATGAACTACGCCATGGACTCGGCGATGTGCAAGCTCTTCGCCGCCGAGACGGCTATGTACGTCACCAAAGAGGCTGTGCAGATCCACGGCGGCTACGGCTACATCGTCGAGTACGAAGTCGAGCGCATGTACCGGGACGCCAAGATCACCGAGATCTACGAGGGCACCAGCGAGGTGCAGCGCGTGGTGATCGCCAAGGCCCTCCTTTCGTAGCGACGGGCAGAGACCGGAAGCAACGCCTGTGGAAATAAGCAGAGAGATCTACTGGAACGTCGGTCATGTGGTCGTCCTGCCCATGTACCTGTTCGCGTTCGCGGCCATCGCCGTCTTCATCTGGGGCTTCTACCGACGCACCTCCACCTACCGTCTCGGCAAGGGCCTCAACCGCTTCGACCACCTGCCGCAGCGCCACTGGCTCGTTGCGAGGAACGCCCTCGTGCAGCTGCGCGTCCTCAAGGTGCTCCTCCCGGGGAGCCTGCACAGCCTCTTCTTCTGGGGCTTCGGGGTGCTCTTCATCGGCACCCTCCTGGTCATGGCCCAGTCCGACTTCTTCGACCTGTTGTTCCACATCAAGTTCCTCCAGGGGGGCTTCTACGAGTTCTTCTCCCTGGCCCTCGACCTGGCCGGGCTGGTCGCCCTGCTCATGCTCGGCGGCCTCCTCGTGCGGCGCTTCATCGTGCGCCCCAAGGGCCTTGAGACGATCCGCGACGACTACCTGGTCCACGCCCTGCTGTTCGCCATCCTGCTCACCGGCTTCGTCATCGAGGGCGTGCGCATGGCCGCCACGGAGATCGGCTCCAACCCCGACCTGGCGCGCTTCTCGCCCGTCGGCTACCTTTTCGCCGAGGCCTTCCGCGGCCTCTCGGCGTCGCAGCTCGAGTCGCTGCACAAGGTCCTCTGGTGGGTGCACTTCTTCCTCGCCGTGGGCTTCATCGCCGCCATCCCCTTCACCAAGCTGCGCCACATCTTCACGGCCACCGCCAACTACTTCTTCAGCGACCTCTCCCCCAAGGGCACCCTGGCCACCATCGACCTCGAGGACGAGAGCGCCGAGCAGTTCGGCGCCGCCACGGTCAGCGACCTCACCTGGAAGGACATCTTCGACGCCGACGCCTGCACGAGCTGCAAGCGCTGTCAGGACCGCTGCCCGGCCTGGAGCACCGACAAGCCGCTCTCCCCCATGAAGGTCGTGCAGCAGATCGGCGAGCTCGCCTTCTCCGCTCCCGAGGCGAACCTCTGCGAGACGGTGACCAGCGACGTGCTCTGGTCCTGCACCACCTGCCGCGCCTGCCAGGAGATCTGCCCGGTGAGCATCGAGCACGTCAACAAGATCATCGAGATGCGGCGCAACCTCTCTCTCATGGAGGGCGCCTTCGCCGGTGACGAAGTGCGCACCGCGATCAACAACTTCGAGGTCAACGGCAACCCCTTCGGCCTCGCCTACGCCTCCCGCGGCGAGTGGGCCGAGGGCCTCGACGTGCAGCTCATGGAAGAGGGTGCTGACGTCGACATCCTCTACTTCGCCGGCTGCTACGCCTCCTTCGACCAGCGCAACCAGGTGGTGGCCCGGAGCTTCGTCAAGATCTGCAACAGCGCCGGCGTGAAGGTCGGCATCCTGGGCAAGGAGGAGAAGTGCTGCGGCGAGCCGGCGCGCAAGCTGGGCAACGAGTACCTCTACCAGACGATGGCTCAGGAGAACATCGAGACCATCAAGGTCTACGGC
>DASRMJ010000164.1:0-4454 GCA_035647995.1 Thermoleophilia bacterium
GCCGAAGTGGAGCTCCCCCTGCCTCCGGGCCGATGGCGGACGGCCTTCGACTCGGCCGACGATCTCTGGGCCGGGCCGGGAAGCGCCCTGGCCCCGGTCTTGGAGTCCGACGGGACCGTGCGCCTCTCGTTGGGCGCCCTCTCGGCCGCACTGCTCGTCCCCCTGGAAGAGAGGGTGTAGATGAAGCGCTACGTGTGCATCCACGGCCATTTCTACCAACCGCCGCGCGAGAACGCCTGGCTGGAGACGGTCGAGATGCAAGACTCGGCCTACCCCGACCACGACTGGAACGAGCGCGTCACAGCCGAGTGTTACGCTCCGAACGGCGCCTCGCGCATCCTCGACGACCACGGCCACATCCGCGCCATAGTCAACAACTACGCCTCGATGAGCTTCAACTTCGGCCCGACCCTTCTAGCGTGGCTTGAAGAGCAGGCTCCGCAGACCTACCTCGCCGTGCTGGACGCCGACCGCCAGAGCCGGGAGCGATTCGGCCGCGGCTCGGCCCTCGCGCAGACCTACAGCCACATGATCATGCCTCTGGCCTCTTCCCGCGACAAGCAAACACAGGTGGCGTGGGGCATCCGCGACTTCGAACACCGCTTCGGCCGGACCCCCGAGGGGATGTGGCTGCCGGAGACCGCCGTCGACCTCGAGACCCTCGACGTCATGGCCGAGCAGGGGCTCACGTTCACCGTCCTGGCTCCCAGACAGGCCGCACGGATACGACCTCTCGATGGAGATGAGGATTCCTGGGAGGATGTGAGCGGTTCCCGGGTCGACCCCAGTCGAGCCTACCTTCAGATGTTGCCCTCCGGCCGGAGCATCGCCCTCTTCTTCTACGACGGCCCCATCTCGCAGGCGATCGCGTTCGAGGGACTCCTCCGCCGAGGGGAGAACTTCAGGGACCGCCTGCTGGGCGGCTTTGACGACCGGCGGGAGTGGGATCAGTTGGTCCATATCGCCACCGACGGCGAGACGTACGGCCACCACCACAGGCACGGTGAGATGGCGCTCTCCTTCGCCCTCGAGCAGATCGACCAGGATCCCGACGTCGAGCTGATCGACTACGCGGCCTACCTGGAACGCCACCCGCCCGAGATGGAAGTGGACATCGTCGAGAACACCTCCTGGAGCTGCGTCCACGGTGTGGAGCGCTGGCGATCGGACTGTGGCTGCGACTCCGGCGGTCATCCGGACTGGAACCAGGCTTGGCGCGGTCCCCTGCGCGAAGCCCTCGACCGGCTGCGCGGCCGGCTGGACCCGCTCTACGAGTCTGCGGCGGCGGAGCTTCTGAACGATCCTTGGCGTGCGCGCGACGATTACATCGGCATCATACTCGACCGCTCCGACTCCTCGGTCGCGGAGTTCTTCTCCCGCCACGCGCGCCGACCGCTCTCCCCCGCGGACGAGCAGCAGGCCCTTCGGCTCCTCGAGCTGCAGCGCCACGCCATGCTCATGTACACGAGTTGCGGCTGGTTCTTCGACGATCTCTCAGGCATCGAGACCGTGCAGGTGATCCAATACGCGGGCCGCGCCCTTCAGCTGGCGGGCGAGGCGCTCACCAACCCCGATCTCGAGAGGGGTGACCTCCAGGAAGAGTTCGAGAGGGGTGACCTCGAGGAAGAGTTCCTGGGTCTCTTGGCCCAGGCCCACAGCAACCTGCCGCAGCACGGGGACGGCAGGGCCATCTTTGAGAAATGGGTGCGCCCCGCCGCCCTCGATCTCTTGAAGGTGGGCGCGCACTACGCCATCAGCTCCCTCTTCGGGGAGTACCCCGAGCTTGCCCCGCTCTTCGCCTACAGGGTGGAGCGCCGGGACCACCGGCTGATCCAGGTCGGCGACGCCCGGCTGGCGGTGGGCCGCATAGAGGTGGCGTCCCGGGTGACCCACACGCTCGAGAATCTAAGCTTCTCGGTGCTCCACTTCGGCGGCACCAGCATCAGCTGCGGGGTGCGTCTCTTCCAGGGAGAAGAAGAGTACCAGGCTCTGGTAGACGACACCTCCGAGGCGTTCCGCCAGATGGACCTCCCCCAGGCGCTGCGTCTCCTGGACCGGCACTTCGGCGAACTCACCTACTCCCTGCGTTCGCTCTTCAGAGACGAGCAACGCCGCATCCTCTCCCTCCTCATGGAGTCCGCCCAGAACGAGGCCGCCTCCCTCTACCGCCAGATCCACGAACGCCATGCGCCCATGATGCTCCTGTTCTCCGCCCTCTCTCTGCCGGTGCCCACAGCATTCCGCGCGGCCTCCGACTTCGTGCTCAACGTCGATCTGAAGACGGCCTTGGAGCAGCCCGTCCCCGACCCGGCCGCAGTGCGCGCCCTGCTCGACGAAGCCGAGCACGACCAAGCCGACCTCGACGAAGCCGGGTTGGGCTTCACCCTTGGCGGGACCCTGGAGCGCATGTCTGCGGACCTGACCGCCCGGCCGGAGGATCCCGACGCCCTTGAGACGCTGCTTCGGACGGCCCGGCTGGCAGGGGAGATGCCCTTCGAGGTGCGGCTCTGGAGCGCCCAGAACCACTTCTTCCGGGTGCTACAGGAGACCTACCCCGCAGTGGCCCAACAGGCTGCAGCGGGTGATGAGGAGGCCCTTAGCCGGGTCGAACGTTTCCGTGCGCTGGGAAAAGCCCTATGGGTGGCCGTGGATTGAAGCCGCCTGCTCGGCCCCGGTCTCCCTTGGGGCCGGGCCCGCTCCTCACCCGACCTGCGGCGGCTCCGCGCGTGGACGCCACCTACCGCCTGCAACTCCACGCCGGCTTCACGCTCGTCGACGCCCTGCGGCTGCTCCCATACTTGGAGAACCTTGGCATCAGTCACCTGTACCTATCGCCCATCTTCGCGGCCCGCCTCGGAAGCGTCCACGGATACGATGTCGTCGACCCTACGCGAGTGAACCCCGAGCTCGGCGGCGCAGACGCCTTCGAGGCCCTGGCCGACGGACTGCAGGCCCGAAGAATGGGCCTGATCCTGGACTTGGTGCCCAATCACATGGCCGCCGACCACCACAACCCGTGGTGGATGGACGTGCTCACCCACGGTCCGGCTTCTGCCCACGCACGCTTCTTCGACATCGACTGGGCTTCACCTCAAGCTCCCACCGGGCGTGTGCTCCTGCCCTTCCTGGGCGCTCCCCTCCATGAGGTCCTGTCGCGCGGAGAGATACGACCCGTGCTGGAACGACCGCCGGCCCCAGAACCTCCATGGGGAGAACCACCCATCGGGCACAGAGGCAGCGCGGGCGGCCCAGGCCAGGCGGGCGGCCCAGCCCACGCCGACTCCATCCGCGAGCCGCCGCCCGAGTTGGCCTTCTACGCGCGCTACCACGACCGGCTCTTCCCCCTGGAGCCGGGCACCTGGCCCGACGTCTTGCGGGCAGCCGACGGGCCGTTGCCTCCCAGCCTGGAGACGCTGGTCCGCGACCTTGAGGCGATCCCCGGTTTTCGAACGACCGACGAGAGGGCCGCGGTGCTCCGGCGGCGGACCGCCGCCGGAGCCCGTCGCACCCTGGCCCACCTGGCGGCCACCGACCCCGCCGCCGGCGAAGCCCTGCGGCGGGCCCTGGCCGCGCTGATCGTCCGCCCGGGGGCGGCCCCAGGTGCAGCCGACGCGTTCGCCGGGATCCTGGCGCGTCAGCCCTGGCTCCTGCTCCACCATGGAGAAGCCCGCAGGCGCCTGAACTACCGCCGCTTCTTCGACATCACCGACTTGATAGGCGTGCGTGTGGAAGACGAGGCCGTCTTCGCCATCACGCACTCCCTGGTGCTGGACATGGCCGAACGGGGGCGCATCGCGGGCGTGCGCGTGGACCACGTCGATGGCTTGCTCGACCCCACGGGATACCTCACCAGGCTGCGCGATCAACTCGCTGAGAGGGGCGGCCGCCACGTGCCGATCTGGGTGGAGAAGATCCTCTCTCCCGGCGAACAACTCCCGGCCGAGTGGCCGGTGGCGGGCACCACGGGCTACGACTTCTTGAACGCGCTCGGCCACGTCTTCATCGATGCCGAAGGTCTGACGCGATTGGGACGCTTCTACGACGACTTCACCGGCAGGGACGAACCCTTCTCCGAAGTGCGTCACCGATGCAAGCGCCTTGTGTTGACCGAACTGCTGGGAGCCGAGATGCGGGGTCTGGGTGAGCGGCTCGCCCGGTTGTCCCGGAACGATCCCGCGGCCCGAGACGAAGGCGCAGCTCGGGGCGATCCCGCGGGCGAACTCCTTTCGCCCGCCGCCCTGACCGAGGCCCTGCTCCAGGTGACGGCCTCACTGACCGTCTATCGCACCTACATCAGAGATGCCGCCGTCTGCGAGCGCGACCGCGTTCTCATAGACGAAGCCGTGGACGACGCGCAGAGGCGCGACCCCGGGCGCCTGACGGCGGCCCTCGAGTATCTGCGCCGTCTACTCAGCCTTCGCCCGTCGCTTGATGGACCGTCTCTTGACGAAGCC
>DASRMJ010000165.1:0-5092 GCA_035647995.1 Thermoleophilia bacterium
TGCCAGGGCAGAGAATGCGACGCGGCCGGATCGTGCCGAGCCTCCGACGCGCCCCACGATTCTACCCGAAACCCCCCCGCGGCCTCAAGCACCAGGTTGCCTACCAGCGGTATTTCGTCCGCTCACAGCAACACGCCGGTACGGGCGGATAGGCGGTCCGTGGGCCCCTGAGCGGGAGCGGTAGAGGGCGGGCACGAGGTCCTTGCGGACCCGTGAACGGTCGAAAGCGGCGGGTGGCCGAAACCTCGGGCGAGGGCGCCGCAGTGGCCGGCGCAGTTGGCGGCCGCCCTACCCCTCCGCGACGACCGGGTTCCGCAGGGGCTCCAGCCCGTCGATATCCACGACCACCAAGTCGCCGGGGTGGAGCTCGCCCACTCCGGGCGGCGTCCCCAGCATGAGGAGATCACCCGGAAGAAGCGTCATGGCCTGGCTGACGAAGGAGACGATCGTGAAGGGATCGCGGATCATGTCGCACACCCTCCCCTCTTGGCGAACGGTGCCGTTGACCAACGTGCGGATCCTCGCGTCCGGATCAGGCGGTTCCGTGTCCAAGTAGGGGCCCACGGCGGCGAACGTGTCGAACCCTTTCGCCCTCCACCACTGGCGGTCTCTTCTCTGCATGTCCCGTTCGGTCACGTCGTTGCCGCAGGTCCACCCCAACACGGCGTCCCGGGCCTCGTCGGCTGTAGCCCGACGCAGCGCCCGCCCGATCACCAGGCACAGTTCTCCCTCATGCTCCACCTTAGTCGCCTCGCGCGGGTACACGATGGCGTCGCCATGGCCGATGAGGCTCGACGGAGGCTTCAGGAAGATGATGGGCTCCTCGGGAACGCTGCTGGGCGCGTCCTTGGGAAGCCGCGCCACCATCTCGTCGATGTGCGCGGGGAAGTTCCACCCCACGCCGATCACCTTACTCGGGACGGCGGGCGGAAGGATCCTCAGGCCCTGCGACGCGAACGCCAAACCCTTGCGTTCGCCCGACACGACCTCATACGACCCCTCGAACACACGGACCGTCTCCGGACGGCCCTCGAACAGGACACGAGCAAGTCTCACGCCACCCTCATTTCACTCTCAGCCCGACCGGCTTGGATCAGCGCGCACCTGCGCTCCGTCACATTTGACCAGTGTCGCGGAGCCGTGTCAAACGTGGCAGGCGTAGGGCGGGCGGCCCTGCGGGTTCGGGCTCGTTCGGTCGGCGCCTTTCGAGTGGCACGACGAGCAGTCCCCGTCGCAGCCAAGTGAGAGCGGCTCTCGACAGCGCGGGCACATCAGCGCGACCGCTCCCATCCGGAGCCCACACCGCGGGCACGTGACGAACACTTGGCGCGAGTCGTCACTCATCTCGACGCGCCGCCCCCGGGCGGCACCGTCTGGAGCAGCCGCCTGTCCAGGTCCGCAGTCTCACGCCACCCCCAGCCAACCGAGGGTCTGTGCGATGACGCCGCCGACGGCAAAGGCCAGCACCACACTGCCCACCCAGGTGAACGCGGTGAAGGTCCGGCCCCGCTCCTTCATGATCACCAGGACCGAGGCTATACACGGCACGAAGAGCGTGATGGTGACGAGGGCGACGAGGGTAGCTCCTCCACCGAGGCCCAGGGAGTAGAGACCGGCCGCGCCGAAGTCCCTGCGCACGAACCCCATGATGAACGCCGTGGCGGCCTCGCGGGGAAGGTGCAGCCAGTTCTCGGTGAGCGGCGCCATCACGCCTTGCGCGGCCACGAGCGCCCCGGTGAGGTCGAGGACCCCGATGAGGAGCGCTCCGAGCGCGAAGTAGAGCGATACCTCACGCAAGAACATCACCGTCTTGTGATAGGTCTTCTGGATGACGTTCAGCGGCCGTGGCAGGCGCAGCGGCGGCAGGTCGATGAGAAGGTCCGTCGAGCTGCCGGGCAGATAGTGAGCGAGCCCAAGGCCGATCAACCCGAACACGACGAACATGATGGCCGCGTAGGCAAGCGTGATACCGACCCCGCCGGCTGCAGCCAGCAGAGCGACGATCACACCGAGTTGGGCCGAGCAGGGGATGGCGAAGGCCATGAGAGCGGTCGCGATCTTGCGCTCCCGTTCGTTGCCCAGGATGCGGGTGGTGATGGTGGCCATGGTTATGCAGCCGAAGCCGAGGATGATCGGGATGATCGCGCGTCCGTTGAGGCCGATGGCGGTCATCATCCGATCGGTGAGCGCGGCGATCCGCGGCAGGTAGCCGGAGTCCTCGAGCACCGAGAGGAGGAGGTAGAACCCTATGACAAGCGGAAGGAGGAGACCGAATATGTAGGTGATGGTCATGGTGACCACCCCGTACTCGCCCGCGAGCAACTGATAGATCACGCCGCTCCCCGCGACGCTCCCGATGACGGACCGCAGGGCGGGCTCGACCTGACCCCGCATGATCGTGCCTTCGGTGAACCCGACTATGGTCTGCGCGACCAGCACTCCGATGACCTCGTACATCAGCCAGAGCACCACCGCCAGCACCGGCAGACCGGTGAGCGGCCGCATCAGGGCGTGGCCCAGGCGGGTGCGCAGGTCGAGACTGCGGTCGCGCTGCTGCACGACCTTGGCAACGATGTCGTTCACCCGGCGGCGTCGGTCGAGGTAGACCTCGTCACGCAGGCCCATGGGCTCGATACCGTGCCGTTCGGCCACGAAGGGGTCGCCCTCCATCACCAGCAGGGCCTCCGCCTTCGTGCCCACGCGGTCGAGGAGACCGAGCAGCTTGTCTTGCAGCACCGGGTCGGACGTGCCCGGGCACGCGTGGGCCAGAGCCTGCTCCACCCTGTCGAACCCCTTCCGCGACACGGCGATCGTAGGCACGACCTCGACGCCCAACCAAGCGGCCAAGGCGGCGGCGTCGATACTCATTCCCCGACTCTCCGCCTCGTCCATCATGTTGAGAGCGACCACGACAGGAAGGCCCATGTCGATGAGTTGAACGGTAAGGAACAGGTCGCGCTCGAGGTGCACCGCGTCCACCACGTTGAGCACCACGTCGGCCTCGGTGATGATGTCGCGCGCTACCGTCTCCTCGTCGTTGAAGGAAGAGACGCCGTAGATGCCGGGAGTGTCGAGCAGTACGTCATCGCCCATCACCCCGCTGGACACCGCCACCGTCGTGCCGGGGAAGTTGGACACGTCCACGTAAAGCCCGGTGAAGGCGTTGAAGAAGAGCGACTTGCCCACATTGGGGTTGCCGGCCAGGACGATCTTGCGGGCACCCTCGGGGGCCTGCACCACCGGTGCTCCGTGGCAGGCGTGGCGCGAAGCCGAGTCCACGGTCAGACCGAGCGGCTGTGATGCGCGCGCCACCGAAGGCGGTGGCCGCGAGCGACTCCGGACGCCTCGTCCTCGCTCCGCCCGCGCCCCGAGGCTCCTTCAGGGTCGATCTCCACCAGGATGCTCGAAGCCAGCTTGCGGCCCACACAGATCTCCTGATTGCGATGCCGCACGAGGACCGGACCGGCCATCAAGGTCTCCGTAGAATCAACGATCGTCCCCTCGCCGATGCCGAAACGCACGCACTGAGCGCGGGCGCGATCGTCGGGGATCTCGATGATCCGCACCGAACGGCCTTTCTTGGCCTGAAGAAGCGTCATGTCCCGTGCCTCCGATCGTTGAGAGGAGGGTTGGCTGCACTTTCATATTAGGTATCCCTCACTCGCTGAGCAAGTGTACTCTTCCCCGGCCGCGCCGTCAAGCGACCGGGTGGAGGGCAAGAGGAGTCTCTACACGTGTGAGGTGGGCAGCCGGTGTCGGCCGCCGGTGCCGGCTGGAGCGTGACGCCGACGCGCCGCGGGAAGGCCTACCGGCGGCGAGAGCGAAGAGTCAGTCGACCGCCCGAGGGCGGCGCAGACCGTAGTTCACGGAATCGACCAGAGCCTGCCAGGAAGCCTCCACCAAGTTCTCGCTCACCCCGACGCTGCCCCACGAATCCTGTCCGTCGGATGAGTCGATGAGCACGCGGGTCACGGCGCCCGAACCCTTCGCCTCGTCCAAGATCCGCACCTTGAAGTTGACGAGGTGGATATCGCCGAGTTGAGGGAACTTGCGCTGTATCGCCAGTCGCAGCGCCTTGTCGAGCGCGTTCACCGGGCCGTTCCCTTCGGCGGTCTGGATCACGCGCTCGCCGTCGACGTGCACCTTGATGGTCGCTTCCGTCATGACGGCGCCGTCGGCGCGCTTCTCCACGATGATGCGGAAGCTCTCCAGACGAAAGAATTCTACGCCGCGCCCCAGTTCGGCCAGCAGCAGCAGCTCGAACGACGCGTCGGCCGCTTCGTAGTGGTAGCCGTCGTGTTCCTTCTGCTTAAGGCGCTGCAGCAGGCGTTCCACCACCTCGTCGCCCGAATCAGCCTGGATGCCGAGGTCCTCCAGACGACGACGCACCGTGCCCTTGCCCGACAACTCCGAGACCAGGATGTGGGGCACGTTGCCCACCGCCGCAGGCGGCACATGCTCAAAGGTGCGTGGGTCGGCCGCGATGCCCGAGACGTGCAGGCCGCCCTTGTGCGCGAACGCGTTCCGGCCCACATAGGCCTGCTGCGGATCGGGCGACACGTTGCAGAGTTCCGCGACGAAGTGGGCGGTGTCGGTGAGTCTGGCAAGGTTGGCGTCGGTGATGCAGTCGCGCCCCATCTTGAGCTTGAGCGAGGGGATGATGGCACAGAGATCGGCGTTGCCGCACCGCTCGCCGTAGCCGTTGATCGTCCCCTGGACGTGGACCACGCCCTTCTCCACCGCCACCAGCGAGTTCGCGACGGCGCACGAGGTGTCGTTGTGCGTGTGGATGCCCAGATCGGCGAGATCCCCAATAGACGCGTTGACGGCCTCGACGACCTCACCCAAGACCGCCGGCAGCGTGGCTCCATTCGTGTCACACAGGACCACCGTCCCGGCTCCGGCCGCGGCCGCCGCGCGCAGGCACTCGAGGGCGTACTCGGGGTGCTCCGCATAGGCGTCGAAGAAGTGCTCTGCGTCGTAGACCACTTCCTTGCCTTCGCCCCTCAAGAAGCGGATGGACTCGTCGATCATCCGCAGATTCTCGTCGCGATCGACCTTCAGCACCTTCTCGATATGGAGAGCCCAGGTC
>DASRMJ010000166.1:0-7920 GCA_035647995.1 Thermoleophilia bacterium
GCATGTCCCACGTGCCGGAGAACACAGTCCTCACCGAGAGGAGTCCCTTATCCTGCGTGAGCGAGAACGCTTGGGCCCCGATACTCGCGGCGGGACCATCTTGACCTTCTTCCAGGAAGGCAGTGATCTCGGAGGGATCGCTGAACGCCCGCGAAGCAGTGACCCAACTGGTGCCGTCGGCGTCGGTGCCAGAGTCTGAAGCCCAGCCTTCCGGCACGCTGCCTTCGAACTCTCCGAAGAGATCACCCTGCGCTCCCCCTTGGGAGGCGATCAGGTCCTGGATCTCCTTGTCGGCGGCGAGGCGGACGCCGATCGTTCCGGATCCGCCGGCATCGATGCTCGTATCCAGTGCCATCTCGATCTTGCAGCCCGCCACGAACGGCAGGATCAGAACTAGCGCCCCAGCCAGGGCCCACCTTGTCCGCGAACTCCTCATCGGGATCCCTCCCTCTCTTGCCGCCCTTCTTTCTCGGGCCGTTCGGTCCGTGGCCGCAGGACGCCCGCGCCTTTCACTCCGACGGCGGCCTCCGGGTGACGTTCGCGCGCCGCGAGCGCAATCCTGCGATTGCGGAGGTAGTAGGCGCCGGCGAACGCGAAGAGCGCAAGGGCACACAGCCCCAGGACGACGGCGCCCACCTGCATGGCCCAGACGGACATCACGACCACGCCGTCGTCGAAGCCGTCATCATGTGCACAGCGCTGCGGCGGATGCAGACATAAGTGCAGCATACCACTGGACTCCAAGGAGAAGCCGCCGCTAATGTGGACTGATTCGAGGCGCGGGTAGATCAAAGCGTCGGCGGATCTCCCGGGGGGATGTCAACGAGCAGGACCGCATCGTCGCGCGCAGGGTCTTCACGTGCGTTGACTTGACATCCGGTCAAACAGTATTCTGACCCTCATCGAAGAGAGCACCGCAGAGCCTGCGGAGATGCCCTGTTCTATATCGATCCGATCGCCGATCGCAGAGTCACGGGGGCGGCGCCATTCCCGAGTTTGAAGACACCCACCGGGCGGATGTGGCCGGAGCAGACGACTCCTCGACAGCCGCGACCCCCTCGCGGCACGCCGACGCCACCCAGCCGCCGGGCCCCTTGTCAGGCTTCCTCGTCCTCGACGTGTCACGGGTGCTCGCCGGACCCTACGCGACGATGGTGCTCGCCGACCTGGGCGCCGAGGTCATCAAGATCGAGAGGCCGGGGGCCGGGGACGACTCGCGCTCGTTCGGCCCCTTCCTGCACGGTTCGAGCGGCTACTTCGCGAGCGTCAACCGGGGCAAGAAGAGCGTCACACTCGACCTGGCATCCGAGGGCGGCCGCGACACCTTCATCGCGCTCGCGCGGCAAGCCGACATCCTCGTGGAGAACTTCCGCCCCGAAGTCATGGACAGGCTCCGCCTCGGTTGGGACGACCTCAGGGAGATCAACCCTCGCCTCATCTACGCTTCGTGTTCGGGTTTCGGTCAGACAGGCGACTACGCGCGGCGCCCCGCCTACGATATCGTCGTACAGGCCATGGGCGGCCTTCTCGGCATCACCGGTGAGGAGGGCGGAGGGCCGGTCAGAGTGGGCGTGTCTTTGGGGGATCTGTCGGCGGCTCTCTTCCTTGTGGTGGGCATCCTTGCCGCGGCGCTCCAGCGGGAGAGCACCGGCAGAGGACAGACAGTCGACGTGGCGATGCTGGACTCTGTGGTGGCGCTCCTCGAGAATGCGATCGTCCGGAACGACCTGGAATCGAAGACTCCCGGCCCGCTCGGGACGCGGCACCCTTCGATCGCCCCGTTCCAGGCCTTCGCGGCCCAAGACGGCTACATGGTGGTGGGCGCCGGGAACGACCGGCTATGGCAGCGGCTGTGCGCTGTGCTCCAGGAGGACGGCCTCGCGGCTGACCCACGCTTCGCCACGAACGCGGGGCGCAACGACCACCACGCCGAACTCGAGGAGAGACTCTCCCGCGTCTTCATCACGCGGCCGAAGACGGAGTGGCTCATGATGTTGGAGCAGGCCGGGATCCCGTGCGGGCCCGTCAACGGAGTCGATGACGTCGTGGTCGACCCGCAGGTGCGCTCGCGCGATATGCTTGTCTCCGTGACCGACAGCGAGGGGAACACGTTCCGCGTCGCGTCAAGCCCCGTGCGTTTGTCCGAGCAGGGGATTCGGCCTCGCGGATGGGTGGCCGGTCTCGGCGAGCACACGGTCGAGGTGCTGACACAGCGGCTCGGCCTGGACGGAGAAACGGTGGAAGCGCTGCGCCGACAAGCAGCCGTCTAGCGAAGAAAGGGAGTGTGACGTGAGAAGCATCGTCACCAACGGCATCGTGGTGAACGCCGGCGGAGAGTACCGGGCGGACGTACTGATAGAGAACGGCACGATCGTGGCTGTGGGAACCGGACTTCCCGCAGACGGCGCGACGGTGATAGACGCGGCCGGCGCCTACGTGCTCCCCGGCGGGATCGATGTGCATACACACCTCGACATGCCGTTCGGAGGCACCACCTCAGCCGACGATTTCGAGACCGGCACGAAGGCCGCCGCCGTGGGCGGGACCACCGCTATCGTCGACTTCGCCATCCAGGCCAAAGGCCAGTCTCTCGGCGACGCTCTCGCCACCTGGAAGGCAAAGGCCGAGGGCAAGGCCGTCATCGACTACGGCTTCCACGTGGCCGTGACCGACCTGAACGATGCCACCCTCGCCGAGATCCCGGGGCTCGTGGAGGCCGGCGTCACCAGCCTCAAGCTCTTCATGGCCTACAAGGGCGCCCTCATGGTTGACGACGCGGCGCTCCTGCGGGTGCTCAAAAAGGGGAAAGAGGCCGGCGCCCTCATCAGCGTCCACGCCGAGAACGGCGACGTCATCGACGTGATGGTGAAGGAGCACTTGGCGGCCGGACTCACCGCTCCGAAGTACCACGCGGCCACCCGGCCGCCGGAAGCGGAGGGTGAAGCCACCGGGCGCGCCATCTTCCTGGCAGGGCTGGCGGACGCTCCCATCTACATCGTCCACCTGAGCTGCAAGGAAGCTCTCGACAAGGTCAGAGCCGCACGCGACGCCGGTCTGCCGGTGTATGCCGAGACGTGCCCTCAGTACCTCGCGCTGTCGGTGGACAACTACGAGGAAGCGGACTTCGAGGGCGCCAAGTACGTCTGCTCTCCCCCGCTTCGCGACAAGAGCAACTGGAACGAACTGTGGGCGGGGATCACCGCCGGCGACCTACAGGTGATCGCCACCGACCACTGCCCCTTCAACTTCAAGGGTCAGAAGGACCTGGGCCGCGACGACTTCAGCAAGATCCCGAACGGAGCCCCTGGCATCGAGCACCGGCTGGTGCTGCTCAACACACTGGGCGTGCAGACCGGGCGCATCAATATGGCGAAGCTCGTTGAGCTCACGTCGGCGGCGCCGGCACGCTTCTTTGGCATGTTCCCGGAGAAGGGTGCGATCGCCCCCGGCAGCGATGCCGACCTCGTGATCTTCGACTCCGCGGCCGTCAGTGTCATCACCGCCGCCTCCCAGACGCAGAACTTGGACTACACGCCCTACGAAGGCATGGCCGTCAAGGGCGCCGTGCGGGCCGTCATGCAACGCGGCACCATGGTCGTCGAGGACGGCACGTTCGTCGGAGCCGCGGGCGCCGGCAAGTATCTGAAGCGCAAACCGTTCTCGCTCATCTGAGCCGGGAACCGAGGGAGAGATACGTGACCGACCTACTACGCACCGATTTCACGGGGCTGTCGTTCCCCAACCCCTTCATCCTGGCGTCGGCGCCGCCGACGCGGACCGGCGACATGATCAAGCGGGCCTTCGAAGCCGGCTGGGGCGGCGCCGCCACCAAGACCATCGGCCTGCAAGGCGCTGTGAACGTCAGGCCACGCTTCGGATTCTTGAAGGAGCGCAGCCGGATCGTGGGCATGACCAACTTCGAGTTGATCTCGGAGAAGGGTCTCGACCACTGGGTGGACGAGATCGCCGACATCAAGGCCGCGTTCCCCGATCGCCCCTTGATCGCCAGCATCATGGGTTCGGTGGAGCCGACGGATTGGGAGATCCTGGCGAAAGCAGTCCAAGCGGCCGGAGCCGACGCCATCGAGCTCAACGTGTCCTGCCCGCACGGCATGCCCGAGCAGCACATGGGAGCCTTCATGGGCCAAGACCCCGCGCTAATCAAAATGGCCACGGCGGCCGTCGCGGGGGCCTCGTCCGTCCCGGTGTGGGTGAAGCTCACGCCGAACGTCACCGATATCGCCGCGATGTCCCTGGCCGCGAAGGAGGCTGGAGCCGACGCCGTCGCCGCCATCAACACAGTGGCCGGACTGGTGGGCATCGACATCGAGACTTTCAGACCGGTTCCTTCGGTGGCCGGGCGCAGCGCCTACGGCGGATACTCGGGCCAGGGCGTGAAGCCCGTCGCGCTGCGCGCCGTCTCGTCCATCGCGGCCACATCGAAGCTGCCCGTCAGCGGGTGCGGCGGCATCACCACCTGGGAGGACGCCGCCGAGTTCATGCTGGCCGGCGCGGGCACACTGCAGGTGTGCACCGCCGTCATGCTCAACGGCTACGGCATCATCGACGTCTTCGTCCGCGGTCTCTCCGAGTACCTCGAACGTAAGGGTTTCGACAGCTACGCGAGCGCCGTAGGGCGCTCGCTGCCCATGATCGGCGAGTTCTCGGCGCTCGACCCCCACGTAGGCGCCCACGCCGTGGTCGATCCTGAAGCATGCAACGGCTGCGGCAACTGCGTCCCGGCTTGCGGCGATGGTGGGTTTCAAGCTATCGTGATGTGTGGGAAGGTCGCCGTGGTCGATTCTGAGCTGTGCGACGGTTGTTCTCTGTGTGAATCCGTGTGCCGAGTGTCCGCCGTCAGCATGGTGCGAGGGTGAGTCGTGCCCTCGAATTCAGCTCCCTGTGTAACCGTCCGCCCGCTGCTGGGGCCACCGGACGTCGACATAGTCAGATCCAACCACTCGCCTAGGGGGATACTTTGAGCGAGAACAGCCTCGATCTTGTCAAGACAAAGACAGGACTCTACGAGCTGACGGCCGATGTCTCGAGCAGTTCGCTGTACAACAAGGACATTGGCCCCACGAAGGTGGCACAACGTACGTGGAGCACGTACAACATCGCCGCCCTCTGGATCGGGATGAGCGTCTGCATCCCGACGTACATGTTGGCAGCCGGCCTGGTGGCCGGTGGTATGAGCGCTTGGCAGGCCGTGTTCACGGTCATGCTCGGAAACGTCATCGTCCTGATTCCCATGGTTCTGAACGCCGTTCCCGGCACCAAGTTCGGGATCCCTTTCCCGGTCGTGGTCCGTGCGAGCTTCGGTACTCTGGGCTCTAACATCCCCGCCCTTCTGCGGGCCGGCGTCGCCTGCGGTTGGTTCGGTATCCAAACCTGGATCGGCGGTTCCGCTCTCAACGCCATGATGCTGGCGCTCTGGAGCGGATGGCCGGAAGCCGGCGCCGGCAAGTGGATCGCCTTCCTCGTGTTCTGGGCGATCAACGTGTGGATCATCGTCATGGGCATGAACTTCCTCAAGAAGTTCGAGTCCTGGGCCGCCCCGATCCTCATCGCGATGGGTATCCTCATGCTCATCTGGGCCATGAGCAAGGCCGGCGGTATCGGCCCGATCATGTCCGAACCGAGCAAGTTCGCCACCTTCGGCGAGTTCTGGAAGTTCTTCATCCCGGGTCTGACCGGCATGGTGGGTTTCTGGGCCACTCTGTCGCTCAACATCCCCGACTTCAGCCGGTTCGCGCGCGACCAGAAGGCGCAGATCTACGGCCAAGTGCTGGGCCTGCCCACCACGATGACCCTCTACGCCTTCCTGGGCGTGGCCATCACCTCAGCTACCGTCATCATCTTCGGCGAAGCGCTGTGGGATCCGGTTGCCGTGCTCCAGAAGTTCGACAACCCGCTGATCATCGTGGTCGGCATGTTCTGGCTCGCAGTGGCGACCCTGTCCACGAACATCGCGGCCAACGTGGTATCACCCGCGAACGACTTCCAGAACCTGTGGCCTAGGAAGATCAACTTCGTCATCGGCGGTCTCATCACCGCCGTCATCGGCATCGCCATCCGTCCGTGGTGGCTGCTGAGCGACTACGGCAACTACATCTTCAACTGGCTCGGCACCTACAGCGGCCTCCTCGGCCCTGTCGCCGGCATCATGATCATGGACTACTTCATCATCCGCAAAGGTCAGCTGAACGTGCGCGACCTGTATCTGCGTGGTGGTGAATACGAGTACACCGGCGGCTTCAACTTCAAGGCCATCGGCGCCTTCGTCATCGCCGCCGGCGCAACCCTGATCGGCAAGTGGGTGCCTTCAGTGCACTGGCTCGCCGACTACTCGTGGTTCGTCGGATTCGCGCTCGGTTTCGTGATCTACTACGCGCTGATGTTCAACACCAAGGTCACAAGCCTCGAAGGTGTTCCGGAAGCCAAGTAGCCAATCACAACGCTTCGAGATCGACCAAAAGGACGGGCGGCCCGTTGGGCCGCCCGTCCTTCTTCTTGCCCCCGCGGGGGACCGTTCGACGGACGAGGACCGGAGTGGACCGTCTGAAGCAGAGCGGTCTCGGGCGGGGGTCGGCCTAGCCTGACCGGTGCGCCAGGGAGCGGTACCACAGGAGACTGAGGGCCCCTCCTACCGCGGTGATGCCCAGCGCCACGGCATAGGCCATCGGGGGATAGTGATCCGCTGAGTCGCGGCCGAACGAACCGATCACCATCCCCATGCCCCATTGGATGACCGCGCTCCCGCCGATGCCGAACAGATTGAGGGCGGTCACGGCCCGCCCCGTCATCGACGTGGGAAAGACGGAACGGGAATGTGCCATCAGGAGAACGTTGAAGGCCCCGGCGAAGCCGAAGACGGGGTACGCGATCCACACCATCCACAGATGCCCGAGGAGCGCCGCCGAGATCATGACGACCTGAGCCGCCACGAACGCACTGGATGTCCAGGTGAGCGTGCGTGGTGTGCCGAAGCGCTCAGCGAACGATCCGCAACTGACGTAGCCCGCAATCGCTCCTAGGGAGAGCAGGATGAGCAGGTTGCCGGTGCGCACCTGCGAAAGGCCGAAGACGTCGTAGAGGAAGGGCCCTCCCCACAGGCCCTGCATGGAGAGCAGAGTCCCGACGAGGAAGAAGTCCAGTGCGGCGATGCGCCAGAAACGCGCATCGCGGAACACCTGGAGCACGCTCCCTCGGGTCTCGTCGTTCGATCGCCACTCGACGCCCACCGGTGCGTTCCGGGTCCATAGGAAGATGCTGAGGGAACTCAGCACCACGAGTGCGGCACCCAACGCGAAGACCGACCGCCACCCCATCGCCTGTACCACCAGCGCGAGCGGAGTCCCCGCCGCCAACGCGCCCATGGCCCCGAGCCCCACTAGGTATCCCGACACCCGGGCGAACCTTCGCAGGGAGAACCACTGACTGAACACCTTGAGGGAACCCATGAACACGCCGGCCATGCCCATCCCGATCAAGGCGCGACCGAGCGCCACCTGTGCGAAGGAGTGCGAGGTCGCGAAGACCACCGCGCCTACCGCGGTCACCAGCATGAACCCTGGCGTCACGACACGCGGCCCGAAACGGTCGAGGGCGGCTCCGAGCGGCACCTGCACCGCTGCGAAAGCCGCGTAGAAGAGGCTGGTCATCAACCCCAGCTCCCGAGCGCCCAAGTGGAGGTCCCGCGACAGGTCGGGGGCTATGACGGCGTTTGCAGATCGGAAGAAATAGGAGAGGAAGTAGGCGGCGGTGAAGAGCCCGAAGACCGCTGTTCGCCGATTCATGAACCTGCCCGCGCGCACTCGCCCCCCGTTCCTACAGACGGACCGGCACGCCAGCGGTGGCCATCCGTTCCGCTGGCGTGCCGGTCCGTCTGTAGGAACGGGGGGCGAGTGCGCGCGGGCA